>JAABTB010000467.1 GCA_011390085.1 Desulfobacula sp. | reverse complement strand
CCGGTTCTGGCCAGGGCCGTTTCCGCCCCGTTGATCTCCACCAGGGAGAGGCAGTTGCGGGCCGGTTCCGGCAGTTTCCCCCGGGTCACGATCTTTTCCATGATGGATCGTGAAAGGGGGCCCTGCAGGGAGATCATGGCCACGTCAAAGGTTTTGTCCAGCATTTCAATGTCCGGGAAATCCTTAAGCCGGGTCTTGAAATGGGCCACATCCTTTTCCCGGTTGGAGGCATTGACCACCAGAAGGAATTCATCGGGTTTGAACCGGTAGAGATAGGCGTCGTCTATGGCGCCGCCCGCCTCATTCTGGATCAGGGTGTACTGGCTCTCGCCTACCTTCAGGGCCGCTGCATTATTGGTCAGGACATGCTGGAGAAAGGCAAGGGCATCCCGGCCTTTGAAATAGAGCCGGCCCATGTGGGACACATCAAAGATGCCGGCCGCCTGCCGTGTGGCCATATGTTCATTGATAATTCCTTCAGGATATTGAATGGGCATTTCCCAGCCGCCGAATTCAACCATCTGGGCAGCCAGATCCAGGTGTTTCTGATAAAATACGGTTCTTAAAAATTCGCTCATGGGAGCACCTCTTTTGAAATTAGTGGTTTTATATCTAAAATATGGGCATTCATATCATAAAAAATAAAAAAGCGTAGTCCAAACTTAAGTATCTGTCAATACCTATCCGGAGCCGGTTTTTCAACCGGATGAGGATGGAACCCGATGACAAGAAAAATCAGGGCCAGGAGGGTGCAGGTGCCGGATACGAGGCAGACGGGCAAAAGTCCGGCTCTGGACCAGACCATGCCGCCGAGAAAAGCCCCTGCCACCCTGCCCAGCCCGGCCAGGGCGAAAAAAGCCGACATGGTGGAGGCCCGGAGTTCAGGCATCAGTTCCGTGGAAAGGCCCATGGAAGTGACGATGGTCAGTTCAAAAAAGAAAAAAACCAGGAAAAGCCCGGTGAGGACCCAGGGCAACCCAATGTCCAGGACCGGCAGAAAAAAATAGGCCAGGCAGCACAGGCCGGTTCCGATAAAACAGGTTTTTTGCAGCCCGATCCGGTCCGAGAAAAAGACGGTAAAGCCTTCGCCCAGGACTTCGGAGAGCCCGATGAAGATCGTGCCAAACCCAATGGCGGCCAGAGAAAGGTGATAGGATTCTTCCAGCCAGGCTCCGTAAATGACAAAAAGATTGTCATTGGCCAGGGCCATGAAAAAGGCAAAGCCCAGGATGCCTAAAACCCGGCGGTTTTTCAGGATGGTCTTCCAGTTGGACAGAAAGGGGGATGATGGGCTTGAGGCCGGGAGGGTTTTCCGGCCTGTGTCTTTGGGCATGATGTTTAAGATGATGAAAAAGCTTGCCAGGCTCAGCCCACCGATGATGAAAAAAGGGGTCTGCCAGGAAAACCGCTGAATTACCATCCCGGAGAGCGGTATCCCGATGAGGGTGGAAGCAGCCCAGGCCAGCTCGGTAATGCCGATGATTTTTCCCCGCTTGGCATAGGGAACGAAATTTCCGATAAAGGCCTGGAGGCTGGGGTCAAAAATGCTTTTGGCCAGCCCGGCCAGAAAAAGGCAGACTGCCAGCACCGGGTAAAGAGGGACGAGGCCCACGCTAAAGGTTCCCACGGTCAGAAGACCAATGGAGAAAAGCATGAGAAACCGGTATCCGTATTGATCGGCAAAGCTTGCCCCCAACGGCGCCAGGACCGAGGTGGCCTGGTTCACGGCGATGACCGAAGTGATGGCGGAAAGCTCCACATGGAGACCCCGGGCCAGCTCAGGGGCAAAAGGATAAACCAGGCGCCGGGTGATATTGAATAAAAATTTGGTCAGGGTGGTGACGGTAATAAACCCGGCAAATTTTCGGGGATCGGGGTTCATGGGGATCGGGCGCAAGCCTTATAGGGTTCCCAGCAGCCTGAACTTGTCAAATATCAGCAGAAGTCCGATCACAATCAGGAGGATGCCCGAGACCTTGTTGATGATGCCGATGAGTTTTGTGGCCCGTTTCATGATGCTTAGGATGGAATGGATGAAAAACGAAAGAATCAGAAAGGGCAGGGCAAGGCCTGCGGAATATACGGCCAGGAGCAGGATTCCTTTGAGCACCGTGTCCTGGTTGCCGGCCACAATCAGAATGGACCCCAGCATGGGCCCAATGCAGGGGGTCCATCCTGCGCCAAAGGCCATGCCGATGACAAAGGGGCCTGTGAGATGCAGGGGGTTTTTCCTTATATGGAGC
>JAABTB010000466.1 GCA_011390085.1 Desulfobacula sp. | reverse complement strand
GACAAAAAATGAAAGATGAAAAAGAATGGGATTGGATGCCAGGGGAAAAGTTTATCCCGGTCAAAGAATGGCATGACCAGTTTAACTGGGTTGAAGAACTGCAAGTCAGCCCTGACGGAGAAAAAATCGCCGCCATTGTCAACACGGATGAGTCGGAATTCACGGTCTGTACCAACGATGAACCATGGGAAGAACGTTTTGACAAAGCCTGGAGTCTCAGATTCTTACCCGACGGCAGACTTTCCTGCCTGGTTTGCGCTGAAGAAGAATGGACCGTTTGTGTGGATGATGGCCTCTGGGAAACCAGATTTGATTATATCTGGGATTTCCGGCATTCCGACGATGGCGCCTTCATCGGCGCGGCCGTACAAGCCGATGGCGAATACGGCATGGTTGTAAATGATACCCTCTGGGAATCGCTGTATCATAATATTGCCGGTGTTGTATTAAGCAATCAGGGGACTTCTGCTGCTGTTGTCCAAGTGGAACCTTTGGGGCAGGGGGATATCGAAGGATTCAGCCGGGGTATTTTTTCAGTGGCTGTGGACGGCAATGCCCTGGACGCCGCTTATATGAATATCTGGGATCTCTCCTTTGACACACAGGGACGTCAGATTGCCTATACGCTCCGGAAAAACCGGGTGGACTATTCCATCTCAAAAGACAATCAGATCTGGGGGAAAAATTTTCAGTTTACCTGGAAACCTGAATTTATCCGGAACAACCAGTCCGTCATCGCTCCGGTTCGGCAAAACGGCAAATGGTTTCTGTTTAAAGATGAGTCTCCTTTCTGGCAGAAGAGCTATGAACAACTCTGGAAACTCGCAATACACCGGGATGGAGAAAAAATTGCCGCTGTTGTTTCCGACAAATACGGGAAATGGACTGTTTCAGAAGATGACCATATCTGGAATTTCAACTGCGACACCATGATACCAGACCTTTTTTACTCCGGGAACGGACAGTCACTGATAGCGGTGTTCAAGCATAAAGGTGCCTGGGACATTGCCGTCAATGCAAAACCCTGGAACCTTTCGGCAGACAAGCTGTGGAAGCCGGTGATCAGCCGGGACAATTCCATAGCGGCAACCCGGATGGAAAAAAACAAGGGATTTTATCTGGTGGTCAACGGAAATGTCTACAAAGAAAAATTTGATATGATCTTTGAGCCGAAAATCAGCCCGGAAAACGATAAGATCCTCCTAAAGGCAATGAAAAACGGCATTTATTCAAGACAAGTACTTACCCTGGACAAAGTTCTTTAAAGGAGAAAACCATGCATTCTTTTATCGAGTTTATTATGGGCCCCATGGTCTGGATCTCTTTTCTATTATTTTTTTTGGGGACCGTCTTCCGATTTTTCAAAGTCTTCAAAATGGTGAATGAAAAAGAAAATTTCATCTATACCTATATGTCCCTGAAATACAGTTTCAGGTCCATCTTTGCCTGGCTCATCCCCTTTTTTCCCGCCAGCACACGAAAGAGCCCGATTTTTTACGGAATTTCCTATATATTTCATCTTCTTTTGTTACTGGTTCCCATTTTTCTGCTATCCCATGTGGTGCTTCTGGAAGAATCCATGCAATGGTCCTGGATCACCCTGAACGACACCGTGGCCGACGGGTTGACCCTTATTGTCATTATTGCCTTGATCTTTTTCATGATCCGGCGGATTGTCGTCCCTGAAGTCAAATTTTTAACCAAGGCATCGGATTTTGTTTTTATCCTGATCGTAGCCCTTCCCTTTTTCACCGGATTTCTGGCCTATCATCAATTCTTTGCCTATCAATGGGTGGTTATGGTCCATGTCCTTTCAGGAGAACTGATGATTATCCTGATACCGTTTACGAGATTTTTTCATATGTTTATGGCACCTTTTACAAGGGCATATACCGGTTCTGAATTTGGTTATGTCAGGCATGCAAAAGACTGGTAATCAATATTAAGGAGAGATTCATGCAGGATACAGAAAACAAAACACAGGCCCTTGATGGAAAAGATGTGGTGGACGAGGGTGTTGAAAAAGGTTTGGCAAGGCTGACACCGGAAATCATACCCCGGGTCATCAACCAGGTATTGAACAAGGAAACAGGCGCCCGCTTCAAGGCCTATGTAGAGACTTGCATGCGTTGCGGGTTATGTGCGGATGCATGCAGCATTTTCCTTTCCAATGACCGGGATCCGAGATTTTCCCCGGCCGCCAAAGTCAAACAGACCCTTTTAGTGATGATGGAAAAAAAGAGAAATGTTTCCGT
>JAABTB010000465.1 GCA_011390085.1 Desulfobacula sp. | reverse complement strand
GCAACGCCCGGACCTTCACATATGCATCATCTCCGCCGAGGGCGTGCCGGAATATGATCCGTGTTCGCTTCCCTATTTCCTTGGCGGTGATGTTGAAAAAACCGATGTTTTCCGCAAAAAAATGGAAGACTATGCCCGTCATCAGATCGAACTTGTGTTGAATCAAAAAGTGGTTTCCATTGATCCTGAAAAAAAGACGGTCCTGACGGAAAAAGACCTGGAGATCGGTTATGACAAACTGGTCCTGGCCCATGGCGGCGATTTATTTATTCCACCTATTGAAGGGATCAGAAATCCGGGCGTATTCAGTTGCAAACAATTGCTGGAAACTGAAAAACTTCATTCCCACAAGGGCACCAGCGCTGTGGTCATCGGTTCCGGCGCCATTGGGATCGAGGCGGCCGAAGCATTAAAGAAAAAAGGATACGAGGTCTATATCATTGAATTGCTCGATTGGATACTGCCTGCCCTGTTTGATGAACCCGTCGCCAAACGGCTTGGAGCCGCCCTGCAAGAATACGGGATCCATGTCTGCACCGGCGAAAAGGTGTTCAAGATTAAAGGAACCAATGGGGTGACCAGTGTTGTCACAGACAAACAGAAAATCCCCTGCGACACCGTGGTGGTGGCCACCGGCGTGGTTCCCGGCACAGCCCTTGCAAGGACGGCCGGCATTGAAACCCATCGCGGCATCCAGGTCAACCAGCGGATGGAAACCAGTGTTCCGGATATATATGCCTGCGGTGACTGTGTGGAAACCATTGATTCATGTACGGGCGAGGCAGCCATGTTTCAGTTGAAACACAATGCCATTGAGCAGGGCCGGATCGTAGCCCATAATATTTCAGGGATTGATAAAATATAAGAAGGCGCCCATGCCTTTGCCCGGGCCCATTTTTTTTCAACCCATGCGGGAACCTTTGGAAAAACCATCCGGGGAACCGAATGCCTGCTGGGAAAGACCGAGGTAATTGAAAAAGAAGACGGTAAAGATTACCTTTGGGTGATTTTGCTGGACGGCAGGGTCATCGGCGGCCAGGCCATTGGAAAATATGCCGATACCATCGGGTTATTGCTCTCGGCCATGTGGAAAAAGGAAGATATCAACGCATTAAAGGAAAATTGGAACCGTATTTCCCGAACCAGAAATCCGGGTAAATTCCCTTTGATCAGGCTTGGCCATGTTTTTGGATTCGGGGCGTAATTTTTCAGAATTTATTCCTCTTCCACCATCAAATATCTATCCTGCAAAAAAATTTTCAAATTTTTAAAATTAGTGTTGCTTTTTTTCATCAGGTGCGTAAAACTATCATCAACAGTTAACCCATGAGAAAAAGGAAGCAACGGATTTGAATACGGTAGATGCGTTTTTAAAGCGGGTTCTTGAGGCTGTGGGGGCCGATTCCCCCTCAGAGCTGGCAAAAGAACTTGAGATCAACCGTTCCGGGATCACCCATGCCCGGAACAACAATAAGATTCCGGACAAATGGATCGTCAAACTGTACCGGAAATACGGGCTCAATCCCAGATGGGTTGAAACCGGTATCGGTAATGTTTTTGTTCATTCAGATCCGGACCGGGAACCGGCCTTCAGGAATATCCCCAAGGTGGCGGCAAGGCTGTCGGCCGGAACCGGGTCCTTTGAGTGCGGGGAAACCGTCACCCAATATCTGTCTTTCCAGGCAAGCTGGCTTTCCCGCAAGGGATCTGCCGATCATATGGTGGCCATGGAGGTTTTCGGCCAGAGTATGGAGCCGGTGATTAAAGAAGGGGATACGGTCTTGATCGATCAGTCCCAGAAAAATATTATTGCCGGAGCTATCTATGCTGTGGGAGTGGAAGATACCATCCTGGTCAAAAGACTGGAAAAGCATCCGAATAAATTGGTGCTTTGCAGCGATAACAAGGCCTATGAACCTATTTTTTTAGAAAGGGAAGAGGCGGAAAAACTCAGGATAATCGGTAAGGTCATCTGGAGCTGCCGGGAATACCGGTAGTTTTTTTTAATTATACTGTTTCATTTTTTCAACACATGATGAAATCATTAAAATTAAAGGGAAATAAAATGCAACAAATAAACAGGCGTGAAAAATTATGGATCGGCATTAAAGCATTCTTCTGGGTGGCGGGATTATTGATTTCCGGCAGCGATAATAATTTTATGCCCTGGGTCAACGGAATCGGCCTTCTTTTGTTTGCAGCCGCAAGTCTTCTATTGGCAAGGCAGACCGTTCACCTCACATCAAAAACAAGGACGGGAC
>JAABTB010000464.1 GCA_011390085.1 Desulfobacula sp. | reverse complement strand
ATATACCCTAAATTGCCATGAAAAGCGCAATGGATAAAGGACCCCTTGGAGGGCCGGGGCATGTTCAGGACCCGTGCCAGGCCAAAGGCTGTGGCGGCAACGGCCGTCAAGGCGAAAAAGGTGATCAGGATGACGGACAGATGGACTTCCGTTTTCAGGCTGGCCTTTGCAATGGAACTGAAGATCATGGCCGGGATGGCAATATAATAGACGAGCCGGTTGGCCTGGTTTAGAAAATCCGGGCTGAAAAACCCCCGAAGCTTTGCATAAAGTCCGAGAAAGATGATAACAAAGACCGGAACAATGGTTGAAACGATATTCATATGACCTGCATACCCCTTATGCCTAATCCAGATATACAGGATTAATATGCTTCCGGTTCATTTTTATCAATGCAATTTTTTCTTTTTTTATCGACAGCCTGCAGGATATGATGGGGTATAGGAAAACCGATCGATGAAAAAAGAACCTTGCATATCATAGGGCAGATAATATATCTGACTCAGATAGGTTTAAGCAGGGATTTCCCCCATTGCCCTGCAGCCGGGTTCCTATATATGAAATTCAGGCCGGCGCCTGTATCATTTCAATAAGGAGGGAAAAATGGAAATTACATGGATGGGAACCGCAGGGTTCAAGATCAGAACAATGGATCAGGTTTTCCTGGTTGACCCTTATCTGAGCCGCAACCTGAAAGCGGTTCCGGTTCAACCCCTCAAGCCTCCGGATATTGAGAAACCGGATGCCGTTTTCCTTTCCCACGGCCATTTCGATCATATCCGGGATGTCCCTGAAATTGCAGGAAGGACAGGGGCCAAGGTCTTCTGCTCAGACACGGCAGGGAATACCCTGAACGGATTCGGACTGGACCGGAGCCTTATTGAACCTGTCACCCGGGATTCCTGGTCCCGGAATTTCGGGTCTTTTCAGGCAGAGGCATGTTTCAGCGAACATGTCAGGTTTGACAAAAAGCTTTTGTTTTCCACCCTGTTAAAAATAAATACCCGTTTTTTCAAACTCTATCCGCTTGTGAAAAAATTCCCCTGCGGCCAGGTCTTAAGCTGGCGGTTTATCGCCGAAGGCCTGACCCTTCATTTTTTCGGAAGCGCCGGATCTCCGAAAAAAGAACTTCAGACCCTGGCCCGATCTCCCGTAGATATCCTGATGGTCCCGCTCCAGGGCCATTCCGATATCTGCAATATTGCATTTGACTACGTCCGTATCCTCAGCCCCAAAGTGGTGATTCCCCACCACCAGGATGATTTCTTTCCCCCGATTTCACAATTCGTGGATATCCGGCCCTTTGTCAGTCGGGTGAAAAGAGAATGCCCCGGTACCCGGATCAAGGTGATGAAAATCAACGAAACCTGGGACACGGGATCAGGCAATCTTTTTTAAATAGGGATCCTTTCCGATATGGGGATTGCCATTCTATTGATTTGAATTTAAATGAACAAAAAAACAGGCTCTGGAAGCAACAGTCAACCCACCCATAGACAGAGATTTTGAATGGGACGGGAAAAATGAAGACGATCCGGCTGGATGCCCGCATTCTTGAATTTTTCAAATCCAGGGGAAAAGGGTGGCAAACCCGCATCAATGATGTTTTTCAGGACGCGTTTTCCGGGAAAGGATCACTTCACAACACGCATCCCCCTGATTCAGGTTTTTTGTATGTTGCACAGACACCCCCATCTCTTTGCCGAATAATCCCCGGATCATTCCCTCATAGGTCTGTACCGTCACAATGCCGCAATCTGCAATCCCGGCCTTGGCAATTGCCTTCTGGGTCTCGCAGTCTGTAACCCGAACGGTGATGGTATCCGACTCAACAATGACTTCACGGCCTTCAATTTTCAGCACCTTACTGAAAATCTCCAGCATCTCCAGAAAACTTTCCGGCCATACCGGATCAGGGATAATGTCTTTTCTGATTTTTTTTCCAAATACATAGGAGAACCGGGTCCACGCATCCACATCCATCTCCCATGCCGTTTCTTTCCCAAGCTTTCCGGCCAGGGCCATAAACCAGGCGCCATCCATACGTACAAAAGAAAACTGCGCGATTTCCAAAAGCTGCTCAACTGATAATTTCACGGTCCCGTCTCCCTTTCTGCTCCAAATGTTCCGTTTGCGCTCCATTTCCGCTCCGAAATCCAAATCTTACGCTCCATTACCGCAAATAAGTGTCGGAATCTCCCGTTTCTGAGCGAGGCGGTATTCCTCGTGTGTTGCCGACAAACCGCCTCCGGCATCACTGCCAT
>JAABTB010000049.1 GCA_011390085.1 Desulfobacula sp. | reverse complement strand
AACAGGTCAGCCGAGACATTGTCCTCAAAGAGGATAAACGGATTGACGGCCGGGCATTTGACGAAATCCGGCAGATCACCTGCGAAGTGGGAAGCCTGCCGAGGCCGCATGGCTCAGCCCTGTTTACCAGGGGTGAAACCCAGGTGCTGGGCGTTTTGACCCTGGGGTCGGGAATGGATGAACAACGGGTGGAAACCTTGTCCGGAAATGAAACACGGTCTTTCATGCTGCATTATAATTTCCCTGCCTTTTCAGTGGGAGAAACCAAGCGTGCCGGCGGACCCAGTCGAAGGGATATCGGCCATGGCAACCTGGCAACCCGGGCCCTGGAAAAAATCCTGCCGAATCAGGAAGATTTTGAATATACCATCCGCCTGGTGGGAGAGGTCATGGAATCCAACGGCAGTTCCTCCATGGGAACGATCTGTTCCGGCACCCTGGCCTTGATGGATGGCGGCGTTCCTATTAAAGCGCCGGTGTCCGGGATTGCCATGGGCCTGGTCAAAGAGGGGGACAAAATCGCCGTACTCTCTGATATCCTGGGTGATGAGGATCATTTCGGCGACATGGATTTTAAAGTGGCCGGAACCGCAGAAGGGGTCACAGCCCTCCAGATGGATATCAAGATCAAAGAACTGTCCCGTGATATCATGGAGAAAGCCCTGAATCAAGCCAGGGCGGGCCGGATTCATATACTGAATAAAATGCTGGAAACCCTTCAGGCTTCGCGCGAAGAGGTTTCTCCCCATGCCCCCAAGATTGTGAGCATCCAGATCAATGCGGATAAGATCAGGGAGATCATCGGCCCGGGAGGCAAAGTCATCCGGGCGCTCCAGGCCGAAACCAATACCGTGATCGAGGTGAATGATTCAGGTCTTGTCAAGATTGCAGCCGAAAATGAGCAAGATGCGGCAGAGGCCTTGAAAAGGGTATCCGACATTGCTCTTGATCCTGAAATCGGAACGATCTATCAGGGAACCGTCGTTAAAATCACAGACTTCGGGGCCTTTGTCAATATCAAGCAGGGAACGGACGGGCTGGTGCATATTTCCGAACTGGCGGATCACAGGGTTAAAAAAGTCACCGATGTGGTCAAGGAAGGCGATATCATATCGGTAAAGGTACTGGATATAACAAAGGACGGAAAGATAAAGCTGAGTTTAAAAGCAGCAAAGGAAGATGAAAAATAATTCATTCTGTGTCTGTCCCCTTGCCAGCGGAAGCAGGGGGAACAGTCTCTTTGTCTCGTGCAGCAACAACTCCATTTTGATTGACGCCGGGCTCTCCGGCGTTGAAATGGAAAGGCGGTTAGGCCTTTTGAATATTAATCCTGAAAGCCTGACCGCCATCGTCATCACCCATGAACATTCGGACCATATCAAAGGGGCGGGCATATTAAGCCGCCGGTATAAACTGCCTTTATATATCACCCCAAAGACCTACGGGGCCTGCCAAAGCCTGGGAAAAATAGAAGACCTTCGTTTTTTTGAGTGCGGTACATCATTTAACATTGATCAGATCCGGATCAACCCGTTTTCCATTTCCCACGATGCCGAAGATCCGGCCGGGATGACCCTGGAATACAAAGACCATAAAATAGGAATCGCAACGGATCTGGGAATTGTCACCAATCTTGTTAAAGACCATTTGAAGGGCAGCAGTCTTTTATATCTTGAATCCAACCATGACCCTGAAATGCTGATGAATGGTTCCTATCCCTGGCATCTTAAACAGCGGATCAAGGGTAGAATGGGACATTTGTCCAATCTGGATGCAAAAATTCTGGTGTCGGAACTCAAAACAGAGCGGCTCAAGCACGTGGTCCTGGCCCATCTCAGTGAAGAGAACAACAATCCTCAAAAAGCTGCCCGGGAAGTTTCAGAAAGCCTGAATGGTTCACAGATCGGTCTTCATGTGGCCAAACCCCATGAACCCGGCAGGCTTATCCGGCTATAATCCAGGTTTTTTTCTTGTCTTCTGCAGGGCCTCATGAACGGCTTTGGCCAGTTCCATCATGCTAACCGGTTTCATCAGGTATTGGGTGATACCGATTTTTTCCAAGCGTTCAGGACTGATATCATCACTATATCCTGAACATAGAAGGATGGGAATATCCGGCCGGAGCTCTAAAATTTTCTCAGATAATTGATCCCCTGTTATTTTGGGCATGGCCATGTCTGTTATCACAAGATCAAACCGATCTTTTTTATGTGTAAAGAGATCCAAGGCCTCAACACTATCATTGCATGTCACAACCTGGTATCCCAGCCGGTTTAAAATCTGTTCGGCCATCTCATTCTGAAAGGGTTCGTCATCTACGAATAAAATGGTTTCATTATTCCCAAGGGGGGGAAGCTCCTTTGCCGGCTTGATCTCATCCGGTGTGGCAAAGACCGGCAGATAAATTGAAAATTTACTGCCTTTACCGATTTGGCTGTCCAAGGTGACGGCTCCGTTTAATTTTGTGACGATGCCGTGTACGATGGAAAGCCCAAGCCCTGTTCCTTTATCCTTATCCTTTGTTGTAAAATAAGGGTCGAAAATTTTTTCGATAATATCAGGCTTTATGCCACAGCCGGAATCCTGAACCGACAGCATAAGATACCGGCCCGGAATCAGTCCGGGGAGATTGAAAAGGTCCTTTGATGAAATAACCGTATCTTTTAATTTAAGACAAAGCGTTCCGCCGGTTTCTCTCATGGAGTGCCAGGCATTGGTGCACAGATTCATGATAACCTGATGCATCTGAGTCTGGTCGGCAAGAATATAGGCGTTGCTTTTCAGATCCTTTTCAATATGGATGTTTGCCGGTATAGAGGTCTGCAAGAGAGTGAGAACCTCTGTTACAATTTGTTTCAGCTTTAAGGGCTTTTTTTCATATTCGGTTTGATGGCTGAAGGTCAGAATCTGACGTACCAGTTCTTTTGCCCGGTTGGAGGCGGAAAGGGTTTTTTCAAGACGGTCTTTGAGCAAGGGATTGTCCTTTGTCTCGGCCAGGGATAATTCCGTAAATCCGATGATGGCAGCCAGGATATTGTTGAAATCGTGGGATATCCCACCGGCAAGGGTCCCGATGGCCTCCATTTTCTGGGACTGGCGTAATAGTTTGGATATTTCTTCACGCTCTTTTTCTACCTTTTTGCGCTCCTTCAGTTCATTGGCGAGCTTCAAGTTTGCCTCTTCAAGGTCTTTGGTTCTTTCTTTCACTCGTATCTCAAGTTCATCATGCATGTCTTTGAGTTTCCGGCCGGATCGTTTCAGACTGTGAAAACTCAAAGCCAGTTCCCTGCCTTTCTGGATAATGGCATTTGTTTCCATGGGATGATGGAGGTCGTGGGAAATAATTATTAATTTTCTTCCATAAATATGAACAGCCGTCGCTTCGAAAAAAAGCTCCTTCCCTGTCTCATCTTTTTCAATCCATAGGCCCGACTTGAAGCTTTCATTCTGGTGTTTGGACCATTGTGATTTGGCCTCCTGGATAAAATTTCCAAGAAAACTGAACTCATCTTCCGGATAGGCCATGCCGGATAGTATCCGGGCGGACTGAGGGATGTGTTGAACCCAGGCCGGGGGCGTTCCGGTGAGTACAAAATGGCCATGGGCGTTCATTTCAAGGACGGCAAAATTCAATGCCTGGAACAGGTCCCCAAAAAAAGCGTCATCATGAAGACGGGTCATCCGGTTCTTCTGCCCTTCAATCAGCAGGCTCAGTTCGTTGCATTTTTGCTGGGTTTGGGTCAAATAATCCTCTTTTTGGGTAGAATCCCAGATAATGAGGCCATAGTCTTTTTCAATCTGAAACAAAAGGGCATCCACACAAATATCAGAAGGCAGTTTAATACAGGAAAAATCCATTGATTTCTCTTTTAAGGGTAAAATTCCTTCCATGAAAATGATGATATCTGAAATTTTATCGGTTTTTCCAGGAGTGGGGATATTCAGTTGCGAAAGGTTTCCACCCGATTGAACAATAGTTCCTGATGAATTTATGAGAAAATAAGCAAGGCGGTGGCCTTTGAAAATCTCAAGACAGATTTTATCTAAAATAGAGGTGATCGGGGGCTGCATTTTTATTTTTCCATCATTTTCCGGGTCAGCAGTTGAAATGCCTGCTGAACCACTTCCCCTGTTTTGGCGCTGGTCTGAAAAATCATCATTCCGTTGCGTTTCATGTCATCCAGAACCAAGGGGTCTATCTCCCATTGGTCCTTTAGATCCAGTTTGTTGATCACCAGGACACAAGGGATTTCCCCTATCGTGTTTTCGGCTATTTCCTTTAAATTCAGGGCCGTCATTAAGGTCTTCTCCCGTGTTCCGTCTGCCACATAAATGCAGCCGGATGATCCTTTCAGATAGGAGAGCCGGACATGCTGAAAATCATCTTCACCATGCAGGTCCCAGATAATCAGATCCACATCCGTGTCATTGGCCCGGACTTGTGTTTTTTCTATCCTCACCCCAACGGTGGTATGATATTTTTCTGAAAAAATACTGTGAACATATCGCTGAACCAGACTGGTTTTTCCCACGGCAAAAGCGCCCAGCAGGCAAATTTTTTTTTTAATCATTGCATCAGCCCTTTTCACCTAACGGGTAGAATACTTTAAAAGACACCGCCCTGTTGTATTGTCTTTCCTCGGCCCCGGTTTCTGATTTTAGTGGAATTTTTGTCCCAATCCCTGAAATGGTGAGAAAATATGGATTGATTCCATGAACGATCAAATGGTTAAAAACCAACTCAGCCCTGTCACGGCTTAATCTTTGATTCAAAGATTCAGTGCCGGATGAATCCGTATGCCCGAGGATCATGATCTGCACTTGGATTTTTGCCTTGATCTGAAGTTCCTGGATATTTTGGACGGTTTCCAGAAGTTTATTGAAAATATCTTCCTGGGCTTTTATGAAACGAGTGCTGTTGTTTTCAAAATATAGTTTTATTTCACTGATCTCTTTTAATGCAGCATCCAGTTTCTCTCTGTCCATATTGAGGACCCCCTGGTCGCTATATCCTTTGACACCCGGTATGGTAGGAGCTGTTTTTTGAAATATGTCAATCCAGTCCCGGGAAGCCTGCCCTGAAGCAAGGAGAATGCCCTGAGACAGGTCAAGGGTTATGGATGGCGGTGGGTTCAGGATTTGCCTGGACCTTGGTAAAATCAGCTCCGGATCAAGGCTGTAAAAGGGTGTCCAATGGCCTCTAATCTTTATCCTGGATTTTTCTTCCGGCTGGAGAAGGGCTTCAGGGTCATCGACCATTGGATCACGAAGGCCGAAAACCTGATACACCCCCTTTTCTTTTTGAGCGGACAGGATGATCAATCCTTTCTCAGCCTTAAGGCGGTCTAAATAAGCATTCCAGATCTGATGGGATCTGAAGGTATGGTATCCCCAGATTCCTGCCAGGGAAAGAACCGCTAAAATAAGGCATATGAGCAATGGAGAAAGCTTTTGTTTCACTTTTCTGTTCTGAAATCCAAGCCCGTCTTTCAATTGTTCCCTGAAGATTGAAAAAGAGGAGGCATCCCCCTCAAATTTTTCCAGGGCCATCCCGGATTTGATATGGATTTCTTCAAGCAGTTCCCTGAACCTGATTCTCAGATCAACGGGCGGGTTTCCCCTGATCACGGCGGCAATCAGGGCATGTTTTCCTTTTTCAATCCATACACTTCTATCGGAACCGATTCTGAGTGTTTCAAGGTCATCCCGGATATCAAAGGAGTCTTTGACAAAGTCCTGAATGGCCGTCAGCATCCCGGAGACCAGGTCCGGGTCCTGGATCACGACATCCTTTGCCGTCACGTGGTCCAGGACAATCCCGGATTCGTTGTGGATTAAAAAGATCTGCTCGACCTTATATACCAGCGTATGCAGGAGAACAATTTCTGCAAATTGCTTCCCTGTTCTGAAGGCTTCAAACCGCCATTTTATTCCCTGGAAGGAAAAACTATGATTCAGCAACTGATTCAGGGACTGGACCATTCCCATGACAGTGGATGAAATGGCCTTTCTGATGCCGGGTCCCAGGGCAGGGAAAATTGCGTCGGCAATGGATTTGGGGTTATTCCGGACGGATTCTTTAAGGGACGCGTCCATCACCGGTTGAATCACACGGGATAATCTGTTGCTGTTCAAAACAGAAAAGGAAATGGCTTCCGGCAGGAACAGACTGGTTTCTTTGGCGCGGATCATCGGATCATTCAGACGGTTTTCTATCTGACGTATTCGATCTTTTTCAGGCTGAAGCAATAAATTTTTGAAAGCTTCAAGAGATTTTTCTTCAACAGCCTCTGAATCCATAGCAGATCCTTTTCTTTTAGATCCGTTGAATCATGCTTGGGTGTTATTCTTTGATCCCATATTGTCGTCTCCGGAGAGCCGCATGGCAATTTCAAGAAAAAATCCGGACAGATCCGACCGGTTCACCTTTGCTTCATCAAGCTCTTGAGCCGCTTTTTTCAGATTGTTTGCAGCCTGGTCAAACTTGGATAAGATTTCTGAAGAAAATTGTTTGGATTGTTCCAGAATCTGATCCCGGAGTTCAGTGGATTTTTTAGAGAGATTTTCTTCATCATTTAAAAGTTTTTTGGTCAGAGATTCAACCGCCTCTTTCAATTCTCTGTGAAGTGTTTTCTCGGATTCAACCCGTTCATTGGATTCGTTTTTAATCCGCTGATGGATATCCTTTATTTCCTGTTTGACGTACCCTTCCAAGGTATTAATGCGCTTTAATAATTCGTCCTTGAGTTCGCCAACTTCCTGGTTAAGGTGGTTTTCCATCTTTAAAAATCGTTTTTCATAGTCTTTTGCCTGATGGCCGAACAGGATGTCGCGGATTTTGTCCATACTACCGGCATCGGCCATATCGCCTCCTATACCGGGTGTGACTTTTTTATGCGGGGTTGGGTCAGGCTCGTTTGATTTTCGGGCGTTATTCATTATTAATCTCCTTTCCGGTTGGCAGGTTGGCGGAATAATTAAATAACAAAGCGTACGATAGTTTTATTTTTATTCAAACTCCAAAGGCAAGTCAAGCAAATGAATCATTCTTATAGATTTATCTTTATCGTTGACAGGTGAAATCATATGGAATTATCAAAGGGAAGGATGAATTCACGGCGTCATCCCATGGAGCAGATGATTGAGTATCAATGAACGTCAGATTTTTTCTTTTTCCAGAAGATGATAATATTCTCCCTTGAGTTCAACCAGTTCATGGTGGGAACCCTGCTCCCGGATACTTCCATCCCTTAACAAAAGGATGCTGTCACAATCCCTGACCGTGGAGAGCCGGTGGGCGATAATAATGGACAGCCGCCCTTTCATCAGTTTTTTCATGGCATCATGAACCTTCTGCTCGGAATTGGAATCCATATAGGAGGTGGCTTCATCAAAAATGATCAGATCCGGGTCAAAGGCAAAGGCCCGGGCGATGCAGACCAGTTGCTTCTCTCCGCTGGACAGGGGCCGGCCTTCTTCTTCAATTTTTGTATCAAGCCCTGAAAATTTTTCAAACAAAAAATTACAGTTGGCATCATATAATGCTTTTTCAAGCCTGGCAGGATCCATGTCCAGCCCCGACGGCGTGATATTTTCCCCGATGGTCCCGGAAAAAAGGACAGGGTCCTGCATGACAAGGGCTGTTCTTTTCCGGATATCTTCTATATTAATGGATTTTTGATCAATACCATTAAAAGAAATCGTTCCGCTCCCAGGCTCATAAAAACCTGTGATCAGGTTGATAATGGAGCTTTTGCCGGACCCGGTCCGGCCGACAAGGCCGATGGACCGGTTTGGGGGAAGACGGAAAGATATGTTTTTTAATACAGGCTTATCTTGCGAATATGAAAAATTTACCTTGTCTAATGAAAGGTGGGAAATCTTATCGATGCGTTCCCGAAGAACGAGGGCTCTTTGTTTGGCTTTTTCTTGTTTGAAGACGTTGATAATGCGTTCTGCCGAGGCCAGGGCATTCTGGAGCAGATTAAAAGTTTCAGACAAATCCCTTAAGGGTCTGAAAAAAAGTTTCATATAAGATAGAAAGGCCACAAGCTCTCCCAGGGTCAAGGATTGCTCCACTACATTAAAGCTTCCGGTCCAGAGGATGATGGCCACACTCAGCACTCCCATGAAACCGATGAAAGGCATAAAAATGGAAAAAATTCTGATCTGAAACAGGGATGCGGAAAAATATTCAAAATTCAGAAATTTAAATTTTTCCATGAACCGATCCCGGCTTGACGTGGTCTGGATGATTTTGATGCCGGTGATGGCTTCTGAAAAACTGTGATTGATCTCGGCGAGTTTCTGGCGGATGGTCCTGAAAGCCTTTCTCAGGATTTTTGAAAACATTGTGATGCTGATCACAATAACCGGCACCATGGCCGTCAGGTAAAGGGCAAGTTTTATATTGATGCTGAATAAAATCACCAGGACCCCGATCATGAGAAAAAGATCCCTGAAAATAAAAATCAGGACATTTGTAAACATTTCATTCATGTTTTCAATATCGCCTGCCACTCTTGAGACCAGTCGGCCGCTGGAGTTTTTGTCATAAAATGCAACCGGCAGAAAGGCCATATGGGAAAAAAGGCTGCACCTCAGATTTAAAATGATGGTTTGGCCGGTATATTCCATGAGAAGGCTCTGGAAAAAATCAATGACAAAGGACACAAGAACAATAACAGAAAAAAGGATACAAAAGTTTGAAAAGGAAGTGATTTCAAACCCGAAAAGATGAGCCCCTTTTTCGGGTCCCACCGGAAGGATAAATCCGTCAAACGCTTTCTGAGTGAGAATCGGCATGAGCAATTCAAAAAAGGTGACGATAAAAACCAGCAGTGTTGTCAGGCCAAGCAGGAAGGCATAGGGCCGGATAAACGGCCACAGGGTTTTTGCAAGATAAAGATCGGCCAGTTTGATCTCTTTTTCTTCCATGGGAATGGATGTCTCAGGCATTCTTCTCCTCTTCAAACTGCTGGACCTTGAAGGATTCCCCATAGAACCGGCTGGTCTCAATCAATTCCTGGTGGCTTCCGGAATGGTCTACCCGTCCGTTTTTCAGGATATAGATCCTGTCACAGGAGGCCAGGGCGGAGATCCTGTGGGAAATGATGATGAAAGAAGATCCTGAGTTCATCTGGTGAATTGCTGCAATCAGTTTGGAGGCGGTATGGGTATCCACCTGACTGACAGGGTCATCCAGAATGACAATGGGTTTTTCGTTGACCAATGTCCGTGCAAGCGCAATTCTTTGTTTCTGACCGCCGGAAAGGGTTACCCCCCTTTCACCCACCACCGTATCAAGTCCCTCCGGCATTTTTTCAAGGGTTTTTTTCAAGCAGCAGGCATCGATAATCCGGCCCAGCCTTTCCTCGTTTACAGACCGGCCCATGAGAATATTATCCCGGATTGTGCTTGAAAAAAGGAATGATTCCTGGGGCATAAATGCAATATTCTGCCGAAGAAAATTCAGGTCCAGGGAGTTAAGGTCATAGCCATCCAGGAAGATTTTCCCGGAACTCGTATTGTAGAGCCGCGGAATCAACTGGACAAGGCTGGTTTTTCCCGAGCCCGGCGGACCGGTGATGCCGATGGACATGCCCGGCTCCACAACGAGCATGATATTGGATAGAACAGGATTGTCCTTTCCATAGGCAAAACTCACATCCTTGAAGGTGATACGTCCGGATAGGCCGGGTAAAACGGCCGGATGCCCGGGAGAGGCCACTTCGGGCCTCGAATCCAGGAGGGTATTGATTCTGTTCAAAGACGCCATTCCCCTTTGAAAGAGGTTGGTCATCCATCCGATGGCAATAACAGGCCAGGCAAGAATTCCAAGGTATTGAAGAAAGGCGACCAGTTCGCCTGGGGTGAGGGCCTCTTTCATCACAAGAAAACCCCCGTAAAAAAGAATAATCAGGGTGGACAGATTGAAAAAAAGGATGAGCATGGGTTTTAAGATTGCATTGACAAAAGCCCGTTTCAGGTTTTTATTAAAATAATCTTTCGAAGCCTTTTCTACCTTGTTAAGGATGATGGATTCAAAATTATAGACTTTTATGATGCGGATACCAAAAAAGCTTTCCCGCACAAGTTCGGTGAGTTTTGAAAATGATTCCTGGGCGGTTTTATGAAGGGTATGCATCTTTTTTCCGAGGTTTCGGGTCGTCATCACCAAAAACGGCATGGGGATCATGGCCAAGGCGGTCAGGGTGGGATGGGTCCAGATCATGATGCCCAGGGTGGCACCCCCCAGAAGAAGCGTATCAACAATGGCGATCAGACCAAACCCGAAGGCCATCCGGACATGGTTGATGTCACTGGTGGCATGGGCCATGATATCACCTGTCTTTGTCCGGTTATAATAGGCCATATCAAGGGTCAGAATATGATTGAAAATCTCATCCCGGATACCGTTTTCAAGATCCCGCGCACTTCCCATGAGAAGGTTCCTCCACCCATATCTTAAAACAGCCATGACAAAACCCAGAAAAAGAATATAACCGCACTGAAAAAAAAGGATGTTTGAATCAAAAGACCCTTTGTCCAGAGTATCAACGGCCTGCTTGATGATCTGAGGAACGATCAGTTGGGTGGCATCCACGATGACCATGCACAAGATGCCGAATAGAATCTTGTACAGATTTTTTTTGATATATGGATAAATCAGCTTCAAAATAGGGTTTACACTTCAGACAGGATGGTATCCAGGCTCATGATCAGGCCCCGCCCCGGATTTCTTTAAGGACCGCACATTTATTCTTGAGTTCCATCAGTTTTTCGATCGGGTAAGAACCGGCAACAATACATTTTTC
>JAABTB010000463.1 GCA_011390085.1 Desulfobacula sp. | reverse complement strand
CATCGATCATTGTCTGTATATTTTCAACTGCTGTGTAGAGTGATTTTTCCTGTCCGCGGCTTTCCTTCATTTTCTCCAGATGATGTTTGAAAAGATCCTCAATGGGGTCCTGGGCTTTGTCTGCCAGTTTTTCATCCAGTTCTTCAATCCTTTCAGCCATCTTTTCAAAGAAATTTCCCATGCTTCCCGTTTTACCAGCCTCAATTCCCGAGGTCGCTGCCTGAATTTCCGTTGTCACGGCATAGGACTTTGTATGGGTGATGTCCGCAGAATAGGCCTCAATCGTATCATAGCCACCCATGGAAAGAGCAGCGGCAAAGGCATCATCCATATCTCCTGCCGTCATTTCGGCAATGACCCCGTCAATCCCTTTTACAACGGCCTCAATATCCAGAAGTTCTTCTTCGCTTAAATTTCCTGAAACGGAAAAGGTGAAACTCTCCCCCGATTCCAGGGTGATTTCCCGTTGATTCAGGGCCGTGGAAACCGTTCCGGTATCTGTTTGCAGCACTCCCCGGCTGTCATACATATAGGCATCCAGCTTTGAATAGGTATTGGATGACAACGTCACCAGATCCCCTTCCCTGGTTTTGATGGTCAATCCGGCATCAAGGCTTTCATAGGCGCTGTAGGACTGCTTTTTGACATAGCTTGAAAATTGGGAGTCGGACAAGGCGCTCTGCCTTAATGGTGAACCTGCCGTTAAAGACCCGCTCTGAATGCTGCTCATGGTGATTCTCCTTCATAAAATCGGGAATCGAGTTGGATTCCGCACAATATGCTTATCGGCAGTTAGAAAAATATATTAAAAGAATTTATTTATTGATGTCTTATTTATTGATATAAAATTCCGGCTATATGAATCTCCGGAGATGCAAAATGGATGGTTTTCCCTTTACCAAAAAAAAGTTTTTATCCCTTTCCCTTGAAAATCAAAACAGGCGGCTGGTTGAATGGTTAAGCGGATTCTATCAGAAACTGACCACCAACCGCATGGGTCCGGCATCTTTTGAACTTTTTGCCCGGCAATACAATGAAACCCTTGCCTGGACCGGAATGGAGGCTTTTATTCCGCCCGGCAACGGCGACACGCGGGCGTGGATGGAATGCATTTCCGGCCGGATTCACTTTCACCGGTCAGCCCCGGGCCGGGTCCTCCGGGATCATGACCTGCTTGAACCGGTTCGAACCGGGGATGCCGGCCGGTCCCCTGTTTCCAGAAACATCAACTGCCATATCGCCCTGGACGGAATCCGGAGCCTTTATAATGTGGGCTCCATTTTCAGGATATGCGAGGCTGCCGGATTTTCCTCCATTATCCTGGGAAATACCCTGGGGAAGGACCATCCCGGAGTCCAAAAAACCGCCATGGGAGCTGAAAAATGGGTGGACCAGGAAATGACGGCCGATCTGGCCGGCTGTCTGCTCACAAAAAAGGAAGCCGGGTTCAGGATCATCGGCATTGAAACCATGGGCAATGCCCAAGCCTTTCATGAGTTTCCCTGGCAGGAAAATACCATTCTTGTATTTGGCAATGAAGAATATGGAATCTCATCCCATGTCCTGGAAACCTGCGATGATTTTGTTCATATCCCCATGTTCGGGAAAAAAAATTCCATCAATATTGCTGCCGCCGCCGCCGTCATCTGTTTTCAGATGGCAGCCTCTTTTTCCATCTCAAGCCGGTAACCCTCTATTTCAATGATGTCCCCCGGATAGATCTTCTTCTGCTTTCGGGTTTCAATTTTGCCGTTCACCGTTACACGTCCCTCGGCAATCATATGTTTTGCTTCCCCGCCGCTGCCCGCAAGAGTTTCAAATTTTAAAATCTTGTGCAGTTCAACCGGTATCCGGGTTAACTTTACGGTTCTGGTTTCCATAGTCTCCTGTTTTCAAAGGGTTTGGCCCTCCCCGCTTCCCCCGGAGGCGTCCCGGCCATGGGTAAAAAGGGCCTTGCAATAACACCAGGATACCTATATTGAATAAAAAAATATATCATTAAGGACAGTTTCATCCTATGAAATTCAATCAACCGCTTTTTATATATCTGATTTTCCTTTTCCTGGTTCTTCCTCCCCGGGGATTCGCTTTCCAGTCCAAGACCGAGTATACCCTGTCCGGCCAAACCATGGGCACCTTTTACACCATCAAATTCCTGGCTGATAAAAATGAAAACCTTGATTCATGGCAGATCCGGGTGGATATGTGCCTCCGTGATATCAACAAAACATTTTCCATGTTTGATCCTGAAAGCCGGCTCTCCCT
>JAABTB010000462.1 GCA_011390085.1 Desulfobacula sp. | reverse complement strand
GCTGACAAAATAAAGAATATCCCTGGAATCCACAATTCCCTTTGAAATAGTTGCAAAATGGGAACCGGCGCCGAGAAATTCAATGACCGGAAGGATGCCCGCCGGCATGAAAAACAAGAGTTTGTCAAGGATGGTGAGGGTAAAGCACAGGGCAGTGCCGATGATAAAGGCAACGATCTGGTTCCGGGTCAGGGATGAGGCAAAGATGCCCAGGGAACAATAGGCGGCGGCAAGAAAGACGGCGCCGATATATCCGCCGATGACGGGCCCGATATCCACCTCACCGATGAGGGAAATAAACAGGGGGTAGGAAAGGGTGGGGATGAGCATGACTGCCGTGAACATGGTGGCGGCAAAAAATTTGCCCAGGGCAATGTCCGTGAAAGACACCGGCATGGTCAAAAGGGTTTCATAGGAGCCCACATTTTTTTCTTCGGAAAACAGGCGCATGGTAACGGCCGGAATGATAAAGGAGAAGATAAGGGGAAGCAGGGAGAAAAAATCCCTCAAATCTGCCCGGTCGAAAATAAAAAAGGTTGAAAAGAAAAACCATCCCGTAACAATGAGAAAGAGGGATATCACGATATAGGCGATGGGCGAGATGAAATAGTCTTTGAATTCTTTAACCGCTATGGTTTTGATCTGCTTCATGGTCAGGCAACCTCCCTTGTCAGTTCCCGGAATATTTTTTCAAGGGCCTGGGATTCTTTGGCCAGTTGTACAATGATCCAGTCTGTTTCTTTGATTTTCAGGTAAATGTCGGACCGGAAATCCTGATCGCCTGAACTCCTCATTTCAAAGGACGCCAGGTTTTCTTCAACAGGGTCCACCAGGGTCACTTCAAGCCGGGAATCAATGGTTTTCAAAAGGGCCAGGGCCTTTTCCGGGTCCGCTCCCTTGAGGGAAATCCGGATCAGACTGTTTTCCTGGACCCGCTTTTTCAAATTCAGGGTGGTGTCGTCGGCCACGACCCGGCCGTTGTTGATAATGGCGATTCTATCACAGGTGGCTTCGGCTTCGCTCAGGATATGGGTGGAAAAGACAATGGTTTTTTCCTTTCCAATGCGTTTGATAATATCCCGGATTTCCACAATCTGATTGGGGTCAAGGCCGGAGGTAGGTTCATCCAGGATGAGAATTTCAGGATCGGTCATCATGGCATGGGCCAGACCCACTCGCTGTTTCAGCCCCTTTGACAGGTTGCCGATGGGTTTGTCCATGATGGTGGAAAGGCCGCAGAGTTCGGAAAGCCTCAGGAGCCTGTCATACCGGGTTTCTTTATCGGAAAGCCCTTTTATCCTGGCCACATAATCCAGATAATCATAGACCAGCATATTATGGTACAGGGGAGCGGATTCAGGCAGATAGCCGATCAGGGATTTTATTTTTAAGACATCTTCAGGCATGTTCAATTCATCGACTTTGATGGTGCCCGAGCTGGGTCTCAGATATCCGGTCAGCATTCTCAGGGTGGTGGTCTTGCCGGCCCCGTTGGGGCCCAGGAGGCCTAAGATTTCGCCTTTCCGGATGGTCATGCTGATGCGGTTCACAGCACAGAAGTCTTTGTAATACTTGGTCAGATTTTGAACTTCAATCAACGCTTCCTCCTCATGGTCTGTATGGGTTATTAAAAGCCTTCTAAAACTTTACTCTTCTCCAGAAAATCATGGATATCTTCTTCGGTTTTCCGGCAGGCAAGGAGTGCTTTTTCAATTCTCCGGCAAAAGGGGTCATCTTCCCCAAGAATGGAAACCGCCTTCCGGTAAAGCAATTTTCCCTGGTCAAAATAGTCCGTCATTTCCTTTTGGAGAAGCTTTCTCTCTTTATGTTTGAGTTTTTCAGAACTGATAATGGATCCAAGCTTTTGTACGGAATATTCAACCAGGGCGTCCCGGGGCATGCCGTAGGCTTCTGAAATGGCTTCAAGGGCATCAATGGTTTTCCGGCTGAGGACATAGGTTTTCTGTTTTCTTTCGATTTGTCTGAATTTCCGGATCTGAATGGTTTGGGCCAGGGTGTCAAGGGCTTCCAGGTCTTCGATAATATGATCAAAAAGGGATTTCTGTTTAATGCCCATATGAACGGCAACCATTCCAATGGCGTCAATGGCTTTCTGGGAAATTTTAAACGTGGCCCTGACCGACTGCTTTCCTCTCAGGTTGAACATGGTTGATCCGGGAAACGGATCTTCAATTTTCGGCATAAGCTGCCCCCTTGACGGAGTTTTATTATTAATTTTATACCATTCGAAATAGTAATGAAATTTA
>JAABTB010000461.1 GCA_011390085.1 Desulfobacula sp. | reverse complement strand
TTTCAATATGCCCTATGAGTTTAATCAATACGTAAAAGAGCAGTATAACACCGAAAATAGCCATCAAACCGCCTTTTGTTCTTTCCAGGAGAGTATTTGAAAAGAAAAGGATATTCTGGATCACCTGCTCCTGCCCGGCAAATAACTCAAGAATCCGGCGTTCAAGGAATTCATTAAAACCGAATCCCTTGGCAATACCGAAGGCCATGGCCATAATCGGGACAATGGATAAAAGGGTCAACAAGGTCAATGACGACGCTTGAAGATCATAGCGGTTCTTCTTGAATTCTTTAACCGCAGATGCAATGACTTTGAAAAACTGCTTAAAGGGTAAAATTATATCTCTCTGAAAATAATGCATCACCATATTTTCCATCCGCAAAGCAATAAGATCTGTAAAAAGATGATACGACATGATAGCCTTTTCAGTCAATGAATAGGATTTTTTCTTTGATCTTTTACCTGAAATACTCCGGCCCTTGGAATTTCCTTTCAAAAGAATTTGAAAATAGTGTAAAGAAAATTATGAATAGATCAAAGGTTGTTCTGGTTCAACCCCCCATAGAAGATTTTTACCTGACAAAGAAAAGGACTATTCCCTATGGACTGGCCTGTATTGCCGCCTGCGTAAAATCCAAAGACTTTGACGTTGAAATTCTGGATGCCCTTTCAACCGAGAAATCCGGGATCATTGACTATCCGACAGAATTTTTTTATCTGAAATCTTTCTACCCCCGAAAAGATATCTCGAATTTTTCCCTTTTCCATGAATTCAGGCATTTTGGATACAGCTTTGAATATATCGGAACAAAAATCAGGGAAATCCAACCCTTTCTGGTCGGCATATCCTCTTTGTTTACCGCCTATAGCGATGAAGCCTTAAAAACGGCAGAGATCATTAAAAAATTTTATCCCCAGTGCCTCATTGTCATGGGGGGGCACCACCCGACATTTTTTCCTGAAAAAGTGCTGGACTGCAGTGCCGTTGATTTTGTCCTTCGAGGAGAAGGGGAAAAAACCATGGCCCTGCTCTGTGAAGCCCTAAAAACAGGTTCTGATCCGGCAGATATTCCAGGGATCGCGTTCAAAAAAGACGGGGCACTTCATGTTTCGGACCCGTCATGGGTTGAAAATCCGGATGAATTTTCCTTTCCCGCCATGGATCTTGTGAACCATGAGTTTTACAAAAGACATAAACGACATTCCACCCTTGTAGTTTCCAGCCGGGGCTGCCCCATGCAATGTTCATATTGCTCGGTGTCGGCGTCATCTGCCTATGCGCCGTTCCGGCAACGGCCCGTTAAAGAAATTGTCAAGGAAATACAAATACAAATTGAAAGCCGTGATATCGGCTTCATCGATTTTGAAGATGAAAACCTCTGCCTCTATAAATCCTGGTTTCTGGATCTGTGCAACAGGCTTCAACCGCTTCTGGAAGGAAGAGATATTGAAATCAGAGCCATGAACGGACTTTACCCCCCTTCTATTGACAATGATATTGTTTTGGCCATGAAGGCCCTTGGTTTTAAGACCCTGAACCTTTCCCTCGGATCAACCTCAAAAGACCAATTAAAACGGTTTAAGCGGCAGGATGTTATTAATGCCTATGAAAAAGCCCTGAACCTGACCCGGGATAACGGTCTTGAATGTGTATCTTATATCATTGCCGCAGCACCGGGGCAGACGGCGGATAGCTCTCTGAAAGATCTTCTTTACCTTGCAGAAAAAAGAACCCTTGTGGGCTTGTCTATTTATTACCCTTCTCCCGGAAGTCTGGATTTTCAGACCTTAAAGGATCAGGGCATGCTGCCCGGCTCATCGAGCCTTATGCGATCCAGTGCACTTCCCTTTGATGATTCAACATCAAGATTAGAGGCCGTCACCTTGTTAAGACTTTCAAGAATCATCAATTTTATGAAACATCTTGTGGATGTTTTTGGAAAAATACCTGAGTCTGAAGCCTTCCCTGATGTTTCAACCCTCCCGGTTATTAACAGGGAGACGGTATCCCGAAAACTTTTACAATGGCTCCTGTATGATGGAAAAATCAGGGGGGTAACCGATACAGGGCAGGTCTATGCCCATCTATCAGATGATCGCCTGGTAAAAAAATGTATCAAAGAGTTGAAAACCATTGAGATCAAGGGAATCAAATAAGATGTTCCTTGACATGGGAACATATCCTGCCGCGCACCATGGAAGCGATTTCATCGGTTTCCATATCCTTGAAGATTTCATAGGGAATCTCATCCAGAACCCGGATCTGCAT
>JAABTB010000460.1 GCA_011390085.1 Desulfobacula sp. | reverse complement strand
TCCCGGGTTTTTAATTCAAAATTCTGGTGATTGGTGGAAAAGAAAACCGTACCTCCTTTTTTCATGAGCCCGAAGACCCTGTTGAGCATTTTCGGGTGATCCGCTGCAACGTCAAAATGGACGTCTTTTGTTTTTGTGGTGGAATAGGAGGGCGGATCCACCACGGCCAGGTCAAAGTCCCGGTAGGCGGGCCCGGGGGCCGCCAGAAAATCCAGGGTGTCCTTTTGGATCAGGATATGTTCCGGGTCTGACAACCCGTTCAGCTCAAGATTGTCTTTTGTCCACTGGATGGCGGTTTCCGACCGGTCCACGGATACGGTCAGGCTTGCCCCGCCCTTGGCCGCATAACAGGTAAAAGAGCCGGTATAGCAGTAAAGGTTTAAAAATCGCTTGCCGGCTGCCCGCTCCCTTACCCTCATCCGGGTATCCCTGTGGTCTGAAAAAAGCCCGGTATCCACATAATCACTCAGGTTGATATAGAACTTAAGATCTCTTTCCGCCATGGCAATCTTCTGATTGGTATGGTTGATGCGCTCGTAGCGCCGGCCTTCCTGGATACCGGCTTTTCTGATTTTCAGGTGGAGGTTTTCCATGGGCACTTCCAGGGCTTCTGCAACGGCCTGCCCCATGAGGGGGAGCCATTCCGGGGTGGATTGCAGCCGCATGTATTCGCCCACAACCAGGTGGCCCCCATACCAGTCCACCACGGCCCGGATCTCCGGGATATCCCAGTCATAGAGCCTGAAGATGTCAAGATGGAGTTTTTGATACCGTTTTTTAAAATTCCGGTATCGCTTTTTGACCCGGTTGGCCAGCATGTCGGCCTGGAGACGGTGTTTTTCCGTTTGATCCGGAAGACTCATTTTTTTGTTTCCTTTCTCGCTCATGGACTATCCATACTATAAAATAGCGTTGGTTTGCAAATGAGTTTCCGGTCTTGACATAAATGGGCGCGAATAATAATACAACAGTCTAAGGTCTGATATAATACAAATCGATTTAAAAGAAACAGGAGTGTTTATGTTGAAAGATGGTGAAAAAGGCGTCATTCGCCAAAAAGGCAAGGATATCGAAACCTATGCTGTTGCCCCCCATATCCCCTGCGGCCTTGTCACGCCCGATCAACTCCGGAAACTGGCGGATACGGCTGAAAAATACGGCGTCTCAGCCATGAAAATTACCAGTGCGGCGCGAATCGCCCTCATCGGGATCAGGGAGGATCAGGTGGATGATATCTGGAAGAATCTGGGCATGAACCCGGGCCATGCCGTCGGGCTTTGCGTCCGGAGCATCAAGGTCTGTCCGGGAACGACCTTTTGCCGCCTGGGCCAACAGGACAGTCTGAAAATGGGGATGAAACTGGATGAGATTTATCACGGCATGGTTCTTCCGAGCAAACTGAAAATGGGGGTGAGCGGCTGCAAGGTGCAATGTGCGGAAAACTGCATCAAGGATATTTCCCTTTACGGGACCGAGGAGGGATGGACCCTCCAGATCGGGGGCAATGGGTCTGCCAAACCCAGACTTGCGGATATTCTCATGGAAGGGCTTTCTTTTGACGAGGCATTAAAAAGGGTTGAAACCGTGGTGGCCTATTACAAGGTCCATTCCAAACGGGAGCGCATGGGGAGGATGATTGAAAGGATAGGGCTGGATACCCTCCGGGCGGATTTAAAAATCAATTGACATTCGTCCGGCTTCTTTGTTTATATGAAAAGAAAAAAAGGAGAACCTCTTGCGCAGAAAACCCGGCATTGTAACGAAAATCAGCATTCTTGTTTTTTCAGCCATTGTATCCACACTTCTCATTGTGTTTTTAGGCTCATTTGTATCTTTTCGGGAGATGAAAAAAACCAACCAGGAAGAACTCCGCAAAATTCTATTTGAAGAGAGAAAACAAAAACTCGTTGAATTAACAGAGAATGCCTCATCCGTGATTGAAAACAGCCCCGGACATTATGCAGCCAAGGCTGTTGCGGCCATGCGGTTCGGGGAGGGAAATAGAAATTATTTTTTTGTTTTTGATGAAACGGGCCGGTTTGTGGTTCATCCGGAAAGGCCCGACCTGGTAGGTGTTGACAGCATGGATCTGAAATCCGAAGACGGCCGGTTCATTATCCGGGAAATGATTGAAAGATCCAAAAAAGAATCCCAGGGGTTTTTAACCTATCAATGGGACAAACCGGGGGAAAAAGGGGTTAAGGAAGAAAAACTGACCTATTTCAGGCTCATCCCGAAATGGGGCTGGATCATTGGCACGGGTATCTATAATGATGACA
>JAABTB010000459.1 GCA_011390085.1 Desulfobacula sp. | reverse complement strand
GAAAAATGCTTGCAGAGGGCGGCCGCCAGGGACAGGGCGAAGGCGGCCGGGATCTTGATTCTGGGTTCCATCCGGTGGATAAAGGACCGGCCCGAGGCAAAGGGTTCTTCAATCATGGTTTGCCCTTTTTTTCAGGGAGAACCATTTTCCCGCGCCGGCCAGGAGGAAGATAAGGGCGATACCGGAAATGATTTTCCAGACGGACGGATCAGATTCCAGTTTTTCTTTCTCCTGAAGGGTCTTTTCAATATCGGCTTTGGCCGGGGCCTGGACCAGCTCGTCTTTCTTGATCCGCCATTCCGCCTGGTGCCCGATCCCGGCCTCGAGGGTTAAAATCAGGTCGGATTCAACCTTGTCAGGGATTTTAAACGAATACAGCCCCTGATCGTCGGTTTTCCCCTCATGGACCACCCGGCCGGTGTCATCCCGGACAATGAGGGGGCAGTCCTGAGCCTTCCGCTTGCCGGCAAAGCTGCTTTCCGTATGGATCATGCCGTCTTCAACCCAGGCAAACAAGATTACCTTGTGGGCAAAGGCCTGGTTCACGGGTGTCAGGGCCATAATAAGGATAAAGACGCCAAGGGTAAAAAAGCCGGGGATATGGATTAGGTTTTTTTTCATTTTTACCTGTTCTTTCCGGGTATGATTTCAGGATAGACTTTTAACAGGAATGAGACGCAGAACCCGGTCACAATCCCTTCGATCACCATGACGGGGAGGTTGGCCAGGATAACGGCCAGGCTGGTCTTGAAGAAATTTTCATCGGTAAACCACAGGGCCAGCCCCAGCAGAAGCGAGGAAAACAGGATGGCCGTCATGCCGGATAAAAACCCCATGACAAAGGTGAGGCGGGGGGACCGGCCGATGAAGGGCAGAAACAGGTAATGCACGGCCACGGCCGGGGCTGCCATGACAACGGTATTGACTCCCAGGGCCGTCAGTCCTCCGTATTGGAAAAAAATCGATTGGAGCAGGAGGGCCGTCAGGATGGCCGGGAATGCGGCAAACCCCAACAGCAGCCCGACAATCCCGTTGAGGATGAGATGAGCGCTGGAAGGCCCGATATTCACATGGATCAGGGAAGCCACAAAAAAGGCCGAGGCCAGGATGGCCACATGAACGATATGGTCATAGTCGATTTTCTTCAGTCCGATAGCGGTTCCGGCCACGGCCAGGGCTGCACCGGCCATCAGAACCGGGCCTGAAAGAACGCCTTCCGAGATATGCATCTTATTTTCCCTGCCAGGCTTCGAATTTGACCCAGATCACGGCGCCCAGTTCGATATCCTTTTCCTCGTTACCCTGTTTCATTTTCTTATCCGAGGTGTTCAGGGCGGCAAAGCCCCACCAGCCGGGAACCGGGGCGGCATAGGTAAATACGCCGTTGCCGTCGGCCTTGACGGTCTGGGTGACCATATAATCCGAAGGAGCCGCTGCTTTTTTGTCTTTATTATAAAATTCCACTTCCACTTCGGCATAGGGCACGAGCTTTCCGTCCAGTTTGACGATTCCCTGGAAGACATTTCCCGCATAGAGGCCAAAGGGTTTGGACAGGGGGACAATTTCCGTTTTCAGGCCCAGTTCCTCGTCCCAGCCCCCGTCATCTCCATAGGCCGCCACCACGGTTTTGGTATAATGGATGATAAAGCAGTCTTCGGCCGGTTCCCAATAGGGGACAGGTTCCATGACAAAGGTATAGGCCCCGGGTTTTTTCACGGTGTACCCCAGGGTCCAGGCCTTTTGGTCCATGACCTTGGCTTCTTTCAGCGCGGGTTTCAAGCCTTCTTTTTTCCCATCGGCCATCACAAAAAATTCACCCGGCATGTCCAGGGGCATGCCCACCATTTCAAAGGGATGGGAAAAAGACAGGACCAGGTCCACCTTTTTTGAATCCTCCTGCATGACCATATTGTCCGAAGGGATCACCATGCCGAAATGGGCAAAAGACAGATCCGCCAAAACTAAAAACATGCCCAAGGCTATTCCGATTCGTATAAATTGTTTCATTGCAAGCCTCCATAAAATAAAAAAACCACAAAAGTCCGGCGGTCATCTGCCGCTGCTCAACCTTCGTGGTTTGGGTTAATGATATGATTTGGTACTGTTACTGCTAAGGCTTCTGCCTTAAAATTAATCTTTTACTATCCTTTAATATCTTGCCTGTCAACCTGTAATTTTAAAAAAGAGAGGAGTGATAGGATTTGTTTTATGAATC
>JAABTB010000458.1 GCA_011390085.1 Desulfobacula sp. | reverse complement strand
CATCAGGAATAGAATTCCAGATTCTTTCCCTCAGCGTTTCGTCGGACAGGGCCGCCATGGTGGAAAGGGTGTTAATGACGGGTCTGTTTCCAAGGTATGATCCCAGACGGGTTTCAACCAGGAGGATGGCCGTAATAACGGTCTTGTCTACGCCAAAGGTTTCCTCGGCCTTATCCAGGATCTCTTTATTGTCCTCCAGATATTTTAAGGCGCTTTCAATGGATTTTGGAGAGGTAAACTGATCATAGTCAAGGCTTGATTCGCGATGGATGAAAAACAGGGAGACCGTTTCAGGTGTAAAAGAAATCTCTGTGCTGGAGAAGATCTGCTCAATTTTTCCCCTGTCAAATCCGTCATCCACCAGTTTTTGGATCAATTTTTCAAATTCATTGCCTTTGGCGGCTTCGTCACAGAATAAGGAGCCAGGCAGGGTCAAGCAAATGAGGAAACAGAGCAGGAAAGGGATCAGCTTTGATCGGAAGGGTGGTATATTTATGGTCATGGGCATTGTCTGCTCCCTTTGGGTAATGTTTTTTTTCTTATAGCGTATTTTTTTTTATATTGCATTAAAAAAAAGGGATGTCCCGGTGTTTTTCTAGAATGAAAACACCCGGTCCAAGGGCTTGGGACCGGGTGTTCGGGGTTTTTTAGTTTCCGTTTGAATTAAATATCAAAATAAAGATAGAATTCATGCGGATGAGGACGACTGATGATCTGTTTCACTTCATTGGTCATCTTATAATCGATCCAGTATTCAATCACGTCTTTGGTAAAGACATCGCCTTTCAGCAGGAATTCATGGTCTTCTTTAAGGGCGTTCAATGCTTCTTCCAGCGTGCCGGGGGCGGATTTCATTTCTGCAAGTTCTTCCGGCGGGAGGTCATAGATGTTTTTATCCATGGGGTCGCCCGGATCAATTTTATTCTGGATGCCGTCGATCATGGCCATGGCAATGGCGGCAAAGGCCATGTATCCGTTGCATGAGGGGTCCGGCGTTCTGAACTCGATCCGTTTAGCCTTGGGCGAGCTTGAATACATGGGAATCCGGATGGCGGCGCTTCTGTTTCTGCTTGAATAGGCCAGGTTGATGGGGGCTTCAAAACCCGGAACCAGGCGTTTATAGGAGTTGGTGGTCGGGTTTGTGATGGCGCAGAGCGCTTTGCAATGCTTCATGATCCCGCCGATGGCATAAAGGGCCTCATCGGACAGTCCGGCATATTTGTTGCCCGCAAACAAGGGGTTTCCGCCTTTCCAGAAACTCATATGGGTGTGCATGCCGGTGCCGTTATCCCCGAACAGGGGCTTGGGCATGAAGGTCACGGTATGGCCGTTTTTAACGGCAACATTTTTCAGGACATATTTGAACCAGGCCAGCTTATCACTCATATTTAAGAGCGAATCGAATTTGAGATCTATTTCACACTGACCGGCAGCGGCAACCTCGTGGTGCTGGCATTCCATGGCAATACCGAGATCTTCCAGGGTCAGCATCATTTCCGTGCGGATATCCTGATATTTGTCACTGGGCGGAAGGGGGTAATATCCTTGCTTGGGCCGGATTTTGTACCCCAGGTTGGGCATTTCGTCTGAACCGCTGTTCCAATGGGCTTCGCAGGAATCAATCTCAAAGAAGGAGGCATGGGGCTCTGATGAATACCGGATACTGCTGAAGATAAAAAATTCAGGCTCCGGACCGACATAAATGGTGTCTGCGATGCCCGTGCTTTTGATGTATTGCTCCACTTTTTTGGCAATCCCCCTTGGATCGCGGCTGTATGCTTCCTGGGTAATGGGGTCGTAGATGTTCCCGATGATAGCCAGGGTCGGGACCTTGAAAAAAGGATCGATTTTGGCGGTTCCGGCTTCAGGGATAACAATCATATCCGAATTGTTGATGACCTGCCATGCTCTCATGCTGGAACCATCCAGGCCAAATCCTTCCTCAAAAGCGGATTCGGTCAGTTCGCTGATGGGGACGGAAAAATGCTGCCAGGTCCCGATGAAATCCATGAACCGGAGATCCACAATTTTTACATCATTTTCTTCTGCCATTGCAATTACATCTTTGGGTGTCATTTTAATTCCTTTCTTAACGAATTTAATTATATATTATAATGCTTCTGTTCCAGTTTCGCCGGTTCTCACCCGAATGACCTGCTCTACCGGGATCACGAAAATCTTCCCATCTCCGATTTTCCCGGTGTTGGCGGCATTCCGAACGGTGTCAATGGTTTCAGCAGCCCTTTCATCACTGACGACAATTTCGATTTTGATTTTGGGTA
>JAABTB010000457.1 GCA_011390085.1 Desulfobacula sp. | reverse complement strand
ATGGCCTCCGGCACATTCTGGTGCGTCACGAGCAGGGGGCCGTCCATGCGGCCGATGCCTATGCCCGGGCCAACCGGTCCGTAGGGGTTGCCCTGGTGACCTCGGGACCCGGCGCCACCAATACCGTTACAGGGATTGCATCGGCCCATTGCGATTCCATCCCGCTGGTGGTGTTCACCGGCCAGGTCCCCACCGGCCTCATCGGCAATGATGCCTTCCAGGAAGTGGATATTGTGGGCATCACAAGGCCTTGCACCAAACACAATTATCTGGTCAAAAGCGTGGATAAACTTGCATTTATCATTAAGGAGGCCTTTTACCTGGCCAGATCCGGAAGGCCGGGGCCGGTCCTGGTGGATTTGCCCAAGGATATTGTTCAGACCTTTGTTGAGTTTGAAGAACCCGGCGAGATTTCTTTAAAATCGTATAAACCCACTTATAAGCCCAATAAAAAACAGCTCAATAAAGTGGTGGACCTGATCCGTAAGGCTGAAAGACCGGTTATTTTTGCCGGCGGCGGTGTCATTCTGTCCCAGGCGTCGGAAGAACTGACCCGGCTGGCCCGGATGGCCAATATCCCGGTGACCGCCTCCCTCATGGGCCTTGGGGCCTTTCCCGGTTCCGATCCTCTGTGGCTCGGCATGCTGGGCATGCATGGCACCTACCGGGCCAATATGAGCATCGGCCATTGTGACCTCATGCTTGCGGCCGGGGTCCGCTTTGATGACCGGGTCACGGGCAATATTGAAAAATTCGCCCCCGGCGCCACCATTGTCCAGATCGATATTGACCCCACTTCCATCCATAAAAATATCGAGGTCCAGATCCCCATTGTAGGGGATTGCAAGGCCACATTAGCGGAGATCATCCGTCTCATGGAAGAAAAAGACCCAAAGGGCCTTGCCGAAGGAAGGCCGGAATGGCTGTCCCGGATCAGGGAATGGGGAAATGCCGTTCCACTGAAATATAAACAAAGCCATGATGTGATCAAACCCCAGTATGTCATCGAAAAGCTCTATGAACTGACCCAAGGCAAAGCCATCATCACCACGGAAGTCGGCCAGAACCAGATGTGGGCGGCCCAGTATTATCATTTTGACCAGCCCAATCATTTTATCACCTCCGGCGGTCTCGGGGTCATGGGCTTCGGCCTGCCCGCCGCCATCGGGGCCAAGGCGGCCCGGCCCGATAAAATAGTGGTGGATATTGCCGGTGACGGGTCCATTCAAATGAATATCCAGGAATTGATGACGGCTGTAGAATCCAATATTGATGTAAAGATCGTCATCCTCAACAACCGGTATCTGGGCATGGTCAGGCAGTGGCAGGAGTTTTTTTATGAAAAGGTCTATTCTTCCACCAATATGGAAAATGCCCCGGATTTTGTAAAACTGGCCGAGGCCTATGGCGCAACAGGTCTTCGATGCACAACGCCGGACCAGGTGTCCGCCGTTCTGACCCAGGGTCTCAACACCAAAGGAACCGTTGTCATGGATTTTACCGTGGACCGGGAAGAGTCTGTCTATCCCATGGTTCCCTCGGGCGGATCCATCACGGAAATGCTTCTGGTTTAATATATAAGGATACTCATGATGAAAACAAACCGATATGTATTGTCCATCCTTGTAGATGATGAACCAGGAGTTCTTTCAAGGATAGCAGGACTTTTTTCAGGCCGGGGCTTCAATATCGACAGCCTGAGCGTGGCCAGCACGGCCGAGCCCAATGTGTCAAGGATCACCATGGTGACCAAATGCGAACCCCAGATTATTGAGCAGATCAAAAAGCAGCTTCATAAGCTCATCAATGTCATCACGGTCAATGACCTTACCGATAAAAAATATGTCCAGCGGCAACTGGCCCTCATCAAGGTTAATGCCCAGCCCGATAAAAAAGCGGAAATCCTGAGAATTGTCGATATTTTCCGATGCAAGATCGTGGATGTGGGGCTCGCCCATTATATCATCGAGGTGTCCGGGGACACGGAAAAACACGATGCCATCATCTCCCTTTTAAAGCCCATGGGAATCATTGAAATCGCTTCCACCGGGGCCATTGCCCTCGCCAGGGAGAACGGGAAATAATCAGGTTTATTATCCGCAAAAACAGGACATACCATGAAAAAAGCATATTTTTACGATACTACGCTCAGAGACGGCATGCAGGGGGAAAACATATTTTTTTCCACCGAAGACAAAATCAAAATCGCAAAACGTCTGGATGATGCGGGTATTCATTATATTGAAGGCGGGTGGCCCGGATCAAACCCCGGGAGATCGGAAGA
>JAABTB010000456.1 GCA_011390085.1 Desulfobacula sp. | reverse complement strand
GCTGATATCGGGTTTTGGGGACACATAGGGGATGACCACGATCTTTTCCAGGGAGGGCAGTTCTTTGACGATGCCGGCAATCCGCTCAATGCTGTCCATGGGTTTGCCCTTGAAAAAATACCCGTCCGCCGTGAACAGAACCCTGGGTTTGGTCTGGCCGAAGCGGTCCAGGACTCCCTTGATGCCGAAATCCGGGGAGCAGGAGGACCAGACGGCGCCGATGCTCGTAGCCGCCAGCATGGCAATGATGCTTTCCGGCATATTGGGCACAAAGCCCACCACCCGGTCGCCCTTTTGTATGCCCAGCTTTCTCAGGGAAGCCGCAGTCTGGGCCACTTCATCATAAAGCCGGCTATAGGTCAGGGTTCGTCTGACTGCATCCTCGCCCCGGAAGATCAAAGCGGTCCGTTCATTTCGGAATTGCAGCAGGTTTTCTGCAAAATTGAGCTTGCTGTTGACAAAGAATTTTGCCCCGGGCATCTGGGTGGGGTTTTCAATCACCTTGTCATATTTTCGGGAGGCTTTTATCTTGATGAAATCCCAGGTCAATGCCCAGAAATCTTCCAGATGGTTCACGGACCAGTCCCAGAGGGCAGGGTAGTCCTTGAAGTTTTTGCCGAACTTCTCGTTCACCAGGGTCATGAACCGGTACATATTGGTATTCTTGATCCGCGCATCCGATGGTTGCCACAATAGTTTTGCCATGGGTCGTTTCTCCCTATTCGTACAGAACCGCGAGTATGGTCGCTTTTCCGGTTTTTGCCGTAATAAAATGGGAGGTGGTGGACAGGTAGTAGGCGCTGTCTCCGGGTTCGAGATCATAGGTGTCTTTGCCGATGGTCAGGTGAACCACCCCTTCCAGGACAAAGATGAATTCTTCCCCGTTATGGATGGAAATTTCCTTATCCGGGGTGCTTTCCAACTGCACGATAAGGGCTTCCATGTGTCGGCCCTGGACTTCCGGGGCAAGGCTCATATAGGAATAGACATTCTGTTTGCCCGTGGTGGAGCTGGAACGGGAAACCGGTTTTCTTTCATTTTTCCGCGTAATGGAATAGAGTTTACTCCCCATGCCGGAAACCAGACGGCCCACGGCTGCATCCAGGGCCTTGGAGAGTTTCATGACCGTTCCGAGCTGGGGTTTTTCAACGCCGTTTTCAATATCATTGAGGCGTTCAACGGCAAACCCGGTCAGATCGGAAAGGTCTTCAATGGAGATTCCTCTTTCCTCCCTGAGCAGCCGGATGCGCTTTCCCACATCGTCCAGGTCGCCTTTTTCACCGTTTTTGATATTGCCGGTCAAATCTTCGAAATAATCCACATTGATATGAGGAATGTTGTCCTTTTTTTCCATAGCATCTCCTTTAGCGTCATTAAGCGGGAAAACTCTGCCCTGGTTTTTCACCCATTTTTTCCTTCAGTTTTGCAAGGCCGGGTCTGGCATAGTGCATATGGCCTTCCTTCAGGGTCCTGCCGTTGATCACGGCCTCGCTCCTGAGCCTTGCACCCACGGTTTTTTCAAGCTGTTTGCCCAGCCACAAAATCCTGTCCACATCATATCCGTGTTCTATACCCATTTCGTCGATTTGTACAAGGGTATCTTCAAGACAGACCAGCCCCACATACCGGGGGTCGTCATAATAATAATCGCCTGTGCCCTTGATGGGCCGGTCATCCAGGAAATTGGCGGGCTGACCGCCCAGACCGCCCAGGGTGGCCTCGAAATGAGTTATGCCGGCCTGGAGGGCGGCAAGGATGGAGGCGGACGCAACCCGTTTGGTTTCGTGGAAATGGGCGATATGGAGGCGGGTGTCCGGGATGGCATCCAGGATCATGGAAAAATACCGGTAGACATTGGCGGCCGAGGCTGATCCGTCGTGGTCGGCGTGTTCGATGTCGCTTGCGCCGATGGACAGCCAGTACTGGGTGAATTTAACCGCATCCGCCAGGTCTGTGGCGCCGCCGATGGGGCTTCCCCAGATGGTGCTCACCGTACCGCACATTTTGATGCCGGCATCCGTGCACTTTTGTATGCACCGCTCGGCTTCCTTGAAATAATTGGGAAGGCTGGTGCCGGAATTGGCAAAATGGTGCTGCTCTTCCGTGGATACCATCATCAATACCCGGTCCGGGCCCACGCCCCGTTTTTTGAGTTCAATGGCCCGGTCCACGGCCGGCTCCCGGATGGTGATGGCGGTGAGGACCACATCTTCCATGTGGATGCCGCGTTTGGCGGCCCGGCTGACAAAATCGTTGCTTCTCAGATGGGCCAGGAGGGCCTCGGCATCGCTGA
>JAABTB010000455.1 GCA_011390085.1 Desulfobacula sp. | reverse complement strand
AACAGCCAGGCAGAAACTCCCGGTGGTTTTTTTTCAACACCTGAAAGCTGTAATGAGAAGCTATGCAGTATTGTTTTATCATTGTGCAGGCTTTGTGTCCCGGTATTACCTGATCTGGACCATGTTAATCAGTTTTGTATTTCCAAAAACGGCTTTATTTTTGATTCTTCTGCACCTGTTTTCCGGTTCAGTCGATTTTTTTACCAAAAAACCCGGGCTCAGCATTGTGGAATTTCTTTTCTTTTATACGCTTGAACAGATTTCCTATCAGGCAGGTGTCTGGGTAGGAGCCATGCGCTATTTTTCCTTCAGACCCATAGCCCCATCCATCACTTTTCAAAAATAGATTTAAGCCTTTTGGAACACGGCAGCCCTTTTTTACATGCCTGAGCGATTGCTGCCCTCATCTTTACGAAGTACGATCGCGCCGGCCGGGAAAAGGACAATATTGAACTTTTTGCTGATCAGACCCCACAACCCGCCAGGCACAAACAGCATCACTGCAATGGCCACGATGCCCAGTGTGATGATATACCAGGTTCCGAAATCCGACAGCAATTCCCTCAGAAGAAAATACAATAATACACCGATGAACGGTCCTTCAATGGTACCGATTCCGCCGATGATCACTATAAATATCAAAAGAGCGGACCATTCAACGGAAAAAGAGGCATAAGGGTTGATGAACATGGTGTTCAGATATGTTATGGCTCCGGCGCATCCGGTAAGAAAAGCTGCAATAATAAAAACAATAAATTTAATCCGGCGGATGTTTACCCCAACACTCTCTGCACTGGCCTCATTATCCCGGACCGTCCGGACAGCCAGGCCAAAACGGGATCTGAGCAGAAAATAGACCATGTAAATCGTAAAAACCGTAAGCGCTAAGGCAACCCAATAGGTGCCGCTGGTCCTGTATTCCTTCGGTATCGTCTGAAGTACCCTGGCCAGGGTCAAACCGGAACCGCTGCCGAATTTCTGTGTATTCAAGATAATAATTTTGAACAGTTCGGCCAATACCCAGGTTCCGATTGCAAAATAAGGCCCGCGGAGCCTGAATAAAGCCGGTGCTGACAGGACACCGATAAGGGCTGCAACAAAACCGCCGACAAAAATTGCCAAAAACGGATTTAATCCGGTTTCAATAGAGGTGACGAACAAACCGTAGGCCCCCAGACCGATAAATGCCTGTTGTCCGATGGAAACAAATCCGGTAAACCCTGCCAACAGATTCCAGGCTTGCGCCATGATCATCAGGGCCATAATTTCAATCATCAGACGGAGGGTTCCGGTGCTGCCGAAAAAAGGCAAAAAAGAACAGAACAGAGTTGCAAATAAAAGTATAACAGGCCCTGCAACCGGTTTTTTAATCTGCCATAGATCGGATGACGGCACATGGGGATGGGTGTCAGACATGCTGGGTTTCCTTGGATAATAGTCCTGAGGGTTTTAATAACAAAAACATAAAAAAGACAAGATGGCCGGCAAATTCACCCCAACCGGACCCGATCCTGTATCCGGCGGCCTGGGCAATCCCGAGGGACATTCCGCCAAGCAGGGTACCCCAGATGGAACCCATTCCGCCGATGATGACTGCTTCAAATGCAAAAAGAAGCTGGAGCCCGCCTGCCAGAGGGAAAAAAGAGGACTTGATTCCAAAAAGCGTTCCGGCAAGCCCAACAGTGGCCATGGACAGCCCCATACCCAGACAATTCACCTTTTTTGTATCAATCCCCATGATGGATGCAATCTCTGCATCATCCACCGTGGCCCGGACAATCCTGCCAAATCGGGTGGATTCCATGATCTGGTGAAGAACGCTGTATACGACCAGGCTCGTGACGAGGATGGTAATCGGCAGCCAGCCGATATTGATCTGGCCGATACTCAGGCTTGCGACTTTAAATGCACCCACATCCAGGCTTTTTGCATCAGCGGAAAATATCTCCTGAAGCACATTGTGAATAATGATGGACAATCCGAAAGTAATCAATAACGGGCTGAGCTCACCTCCTTCAACCCCTTTATTCAAAATCGTTTTTTGCAGCCCGTATCCGAACACAAACATCAGCGGCATGACGATAATAACGGCAAGCAAAGGATTCATCCCGGTCAGGCCGAAAATGACCAGGCACAAATATGCAGCCACCACTAGAAAATCACCATGAGCAATATTGACGATCCGCATGATACCAAAACTTAAGGATAACCCAAGTCCGGATAATGCAAACAACCCCCCCAGCAACACGCCCTGAATGAGGGTATCTATCCAGGCAATCATAATTTAATTCTCGCTTTTCAATTATTAAAAGGG
>JAABTB010000454.1 GCA_011390085.1 Desulfobacula sp. | reverse complement strand
ACCCGAAGACGTTGTCGGGGCAATCACCTGGGATAATGTACATCCCGATGACCTGGAATCCACCCGGCAGTTTTTTGAAAAGATGATGCACAAGCCTGATGCCGTCGGGACGATGGAATGCAGATATGGTTGTAAAGACGGCAGCTACAAGTGGATAGAATTTACAGGAATCAATCTTTTTCATGATCCTGATATAAAGGGGCTTCTGGGGAATTATCAGGACATTACCGAACGTAAACGGTCTGAAAAAGCGCTGATCGAAAAAGAGGCGCTGTTCCGGGGATTATTTGATCATATGACCAGCGGTTCTGCTGTTTATGAAGTCAGAAATGACGGATCAAAGGGGACGGATTATATTATCCGGGAATTTAACCGGAAAAGCCTTGAAATGGAAGGGAAAAAATTGGAAGAGGTAATGGGCAGAAGCCTTTTTGACCTGAGGCCCAATATTGACGATTACGGATTGATTTCCGCCATGAAAAAAGTCTGGGAAACCGGCATCCCTGACTATTATCCGACCAGGATATACCGGGATGACAGGTTTTCAAATTATTATGAAAATCATATTTTCAAATTACCCTCAGGTGAGATCGTGACCATCTATAACGATGTCACCAATGAAAAAAATCAGGAAAGGGATCTGCAGGAAAGCGAAGCCCGTTTCAAAGCGCTTCACAATGCTTCTTTCGGCGGTATATGCATCCACGACAAGGGAATTATCCTCGAGTGCAATCAGGGTTTGTCGGAAATGACCGGCTATTCTATGGATGAATTAATTGGAATGAACGGATTGCTGCTGATGGCAGAGAAATCCAGACCCGCTGTTCTGAACAATATTGTATCAGGGTATGAAAAACCTTATGAAGCCATGGGATTGCGTAAAAACGGGGAAGAATTTCCCATGCGCCTGGAAGGGCGAAATGTACCCTATAAAGGAAAACCGGTAAGAACTGTTGAATTCCGCGATATTACCGACCAGAAACAGGCTGAATCGGATAAAGAAAAACTCCAGGCCCAGCTCCTCCAGGCCCATAAAATGGAATCCGTGGGCCGTCTGGCCGGCGGCGTGGCCCATGATTTCAACAATATGCTGGGGGTCATCCTGGGACATGCGGAACTGGCCC
>JAABTB010000453.1 GCA_011390085.1 Desulfobacula sp. | reverse complement strand
GAAGAAAATAGCGACATTGGTTCAGATCTGAAAGAGATCCAAACAGCAGCGCAACGGTCGGCGGATCTGACCAAACAATTGCTGACCTTTGCCAGAAAACAGATCATTGCGCCTAAAATGCTCAATTTGAACCGGACCGTCAAACAGATGATCACCATGCTGCAAAGGCTTATCGGGGAAGATATCGATTTGATCTGGAAGCCTGCCGAGACCCTTTGGTCCGTCAAAATGGACCCTTCCCAGATCGACCAGATCCTGGCCAATCTTTGCGTGAATGCACGGGATGCCATCGCAGGGGTGGGGAAACTCACCATTGAAACGGGTATGGTCCGCTTTGATGAGGCCTACTGCAAAGACCATGCCGGTTTTATCCCGGGTGATTTTGTCCTGCTGGGTGTCAGTGATGATGGGTCCGGCATGGATAAAAAAACACTAAGTAATCTGTTCGAACCCTTTTTCACCACCAAAGAAATGGGCAAGGGCACCGGACTTGGCCTGGCCACGGTTTACGGTATTGTCAAACAGAACAAAGGGTTTATCAATGTTTACAGCGAGCCGGGTCAGGGCACCACCTTCAAGATTTATCTGCCCCGGTATTCTGCTGCCGGTGACATTCCTGACAGTATCCAACCACATAAACCCATCCCGGGAGGGAATGAAACCATCCTTCTGGTGGAAGATGAGCCGGCTGTTTTAAACCTGACCCGGATGATCCTCGAACGAAAGGGGTATTCGGTTTTACCCGCTGCCACACCCGCCGAGGCCATTGACATGGCCGGAAATCATACCGATAAAATTCATCTGCTCATGACGGACGTGGTCATGCCCGGGATGAACGGCCGGGATCTGGCAAGACGGTTGACAGCGCTTTATCCGGATATCAAACTGCTGTTCATGTCCGGCTACACGGCAAATGTCATTGCCCATCAGGGAGTACTGGATGAAGGGGTTGCCTTTATCCAGAAGCCTTTTTCAATGAAGGATCTTGCCGATAAATTGCGGGAGGTCTTGGATATAGAAAATAAAGGAAATAATGGAAACGATTGTCAATGAGTTTATGCAGGCCCTTATGTCTCTGGACAGATTGGCTGCAAAACGGATTTTAGAGAATACGGTCAAGACGGTAACTCCCATGAAATTTGTTGAAGAGGTGGTTGCGGTTGCCCTTGAACGGATCGGTG
>JAABTB010000048.1 GCA_011390085.1 Desulfobacula sp. | reverse complement strand
GAACAATGCACCGTGATGAGATCCGCGCCCAGGGCCGCGACCCTTCCCATGGCCCGCTGAACCGTTGCGGAAATATCGTGGAGCTTTAAATCCAGAAATATTTTCGCCCGGCTCAATTTTCTGATCCGCCGGATCACGGAGGGTCCCTGGTCGATGAACAGCTCAAGGCCGATCTTGAACATACCGACCTTTCCATCCAGTATCCGGACGTAGTCTTCAGCCTCTTTGACCGAAGGAAAATCCAGGGGGAACACGATATAATCCTTGGCTGATTTTTGCATGGGCTTATCCTTTTTTGTCCAGTTGAGAGAGTTCAATGGCGAGGCGGTATTCCGAGGTATCCATATCCCGTTCAACGTGAAACCCCAGCTTTTCGCCCAGCCTGAGCATTCCTGTATTGCTTGAAATGACCGGACCCCAGACCTCTTCAATGCCGTAGGATGCGGCACAGACAAGGGCATGACGGAGCAGTTTTCCCCCTATCCCTTTTCCCTGCCAGGCATCGGCCAGCACCACGGCAAATTCCGCATGCCTGCCGTCCGGCAGAAAAATAATCCGGGCCACCCCCAGGATTTTCCTTTCCTGTTCCGGTCCTGAAAAGGCGATGAGGGCGATTTCCCGGTCATAATCGATCTGGGTCAGTTTGATGAGCATGGATCTGGATATCCGTTTGATGGGTGAAAAAAACCTGAGATATATGGTTTCGGGCGAAAGGTCGTCAAAGAGGTCAATCATCTGCTGGGCATCACTGGGTCTTACCGGCCGGACAAAAATATCGGCTCCGTCCCTGAGCCGGAAGGTTTTTTCCTGCCAGAAGGGATAGGGACTGATGATGAGATGGGAAGCGGCTTTCAGGTCCGTTCTTTCCACAATGACACGGCCGTGGGCCGCCATCATCCGTCCGTTGACCACCTTGACCGGATTGATGTCCGCTTCCCTGATTTCAGGAAAATCGGTCACCAGACGGCTCATACGGATGAGGATTTCCTCCAGCACTTCCAGGTCAATTTTTTTAATATCCCGGTATCCTTCAAACACTTTGGAGATACGGGTTTCCTCAATGGCCCGCCGGGCCAGAAGGCGGTTCAGCGGGGGAAGGGCCAGGGACGCATCCTTGATCACATCGGTCATGATTCCGCCCATGCCGAACCGGATGACGGGTCCGAAATCCTTATGGCGGACGGCGCTGATGCTCAGTTCATAATCTGCCGGAATTTGCATTTCACCGCCTGTCACAGGGATTCCATAGGAGGAGACAAGGTCTTTGGCCTGGTGATCCAAAAGCCGGCCAGCCCCTGACGCAAGGGCCTGATCAATGATCTCACGGGCTTTTGACCGGTTGATCTCCAGTCGTTTATCAGTCCTGTAGGGGATTTCCTGGAGAAGTTCCATATTCCTGCCGAATTGGTAGAGATTGACAAAGGCCCGCACAGCCCTTTCCGGTGTTTCATAGGTGGCGATGCCGGCTCTGTTGAAAACCGTTCTTGAGTCCTCGCTGTCCAGCCCTCCCATCCAGGCGGTAAACACCGAGCAGGGGCTTGTTTTCAATATTTCAGCCAATTCCACGGCAATGGGAAGGGTATCATAGGTTCCCACAGGGGAATTCAAAAGGAGAAGACCGTCCATTTCAGGATCATTCATACAGATTTTAGCCGCCTCCACATAATGGTTCCGGGAAGACTCCCTTAAAAGATCAATGGGATTGGTGCGGCTCCAATTGTCTTTTAACAGATTCTCAAGGGTATTCATGGTCTTTTGGGAAAGCCTTGCCGGTAAAAGTCTGTACCCGGCCAGGGCATCCGTTGCCATGACCCCGATGCCGGCGGCATTGGAAACAATGGCGATGCTTGATCCCTTGGGCCGTTTCTGTTTGGCAAGGAATTCCACACAATCAAACAGGGCTTCAAAATCATCCACCCTGAGAATCCCGGCCCTCTTAAAAGCGGCATCGTACACATGGTCTTCGGAAACGGGACTGTCAGGTCCGGACCGGCCGGATTTCAGAGCGATCATGGGTTTTATCCGGGATACAGCCCGGGCCGCGCTCATGAAATTCCTGATGCCCGAAAGCTGCTCCACATACATGACAATGCTTTCCACTTCATTTAACGAGCCCAGAAAATCAATCATGTCGGCAAAACAGACATCGGGCATGGACCCGAGACTGACAAAATGGGAAAACCCGATATTTTCCTGGAGGGCCATATCCAGGACCGCCGTGCAGACAGCCCCGCTCTGGGATAAAAACGCAATTTTCCCTTTCAGGGGCATCCGGTGCATGAAACCGGCGTTCAGACAAAGATGGGTATTGACGATTCCCACACTGTCGGGGCCGATGATCCTCAAGCCGGTCCTCAGGGAAATATCTTTGATCGTTTGGGCTGTTTTAATCCCTTGGGGCTTGGATATGTCATCCCCGGCGGAAATAATGACCGCCCCTCCCATCTCCTTTTGGGCACAGGCTTCAAGAAGTCCGGGAATCGTGAGCATGGGCGTTGCAATCACACAAAGATCAATATGGGAGGGAAGATCGTTTACCGTTGAAAAAACAGGGAGCCCCATCACATTTTCATATTTGGGGTTCACGGGAAAAATATTCCCTTTAAAGCCTCCCGTCACGAGGTTCTCCATCACTACCGCACCCACACTGCCTTCTTTCAAGCTTGCACCAATGACGGCAATGGAATTCGGATTCATGACCCTGTGTAAGTGATAGGTGCTCATCCTCTATTTTCCCCGGTGATAGATATGACCGATCCCATGATAGGTGCTTTCCTCAATTTAAGCTTTTAAAATAATTCATAATAGCCGTTAAGGCAAGTTGAATGACGGATAATTTAACCTATTCCGCACTTTACAAATTCCTAAAGGATTGATACTCATTAACCTTATGAGAAAATTAGCCATCATTGAAGATTCCCAGGCCCTTACCTCTGTTTATAGGGCCTTTTTGAGCGATTCCGGATTTGAGGTCAGCGTGTTTAACTCAACGGTTTCAGATATTAACCGGCTGATCAAACAGGGCGGATTCGACCTGATTGTCTGCCCCTGCTTTCCAAAATTCCAGAACGGGCCGCAGATTGTTCAGGTGATCAAAGCAGATCCTGAATTTTCCCCCTGCGCGATTGTTGTATCCACGTCCATGCAGCAGGAAAGCATGAAATCAGAATGGGATTTGAGGGATATTGATGCCATCCTGCTCAAACCTTTCGACCGCGAGAGCCTTGTCCAAACCCTGAATAGAGTCGGGAAAAATGATCCCCAACATGCAAGGCAAACCCCGCTGGCCCTTGTCATTGATGACAGCAAGGCCGTCCGGAGCACTCTTGCCGCTTATCTGAAGGCCCTGAATTTTGATGTCCGGGCCGCATCGGACGGCATGCAGGGACTGATAACGGCTTCCGAATGCCTTCCGGATTTGATCCTGGTGGATGTGGAAATGCCGGTCATGGATGGATTTGAATTTTGTAAAAAATTATCAAAGGAACCGGCCCTTAAACATATCCCCACCGTGGTGGTCTCAGGAACCATTGATGAGGCCCAATTCCGGAAAGGGTTCAGGGCCGGGGCCATTGATTTTCTTGAAAAGCCGGTGTCCCAAAAGGCCCTTGCCGCCATCATCGAATCCGTGTCCGTCAAGGAAAATATCAGCTCCACCGGAAAAACCGTCATTCTCAGCAAAGACACGACATTGAGCGCCATCTTAAAAAAGACCCTGAATTTCTTAAATTCCAGTATCCACATCTGTACCCGCTTTGATGAACTTGAGACCTATCTTTGTGTCTCAATACCGGACATTATCATCCTGGATCTTTCGAAAAATGAAGACAAACTCAACATGTGCATGAGGACCCGGATTCTATTGGGAAGCGACTCCCCGGTCATTATTGCCGTGGCCGGTGAAACCGACCGGGATATCATGTTCCAGTGCTTCAAATACGGGGCCACGGAATTCATCATCAAACCCTTTGGCCGGGATGAGATCAAAGCCAGGATAGAAAACCATATCAAATTAAAGAAACTTCAGGATGAACTGGTCCAGAAAAACAGAATCCTCGAATCCCTGGCTTACAAGGACAAGCTCACAGGGCTCATGAACCGCCGCTATTTTGACAAGGCATTAAAGGATGAAATGGCCAGGGCCCGGGCCGAACACAAGAGTCTTTCGTTTCTCATGATCGATCTGGACAATTTCAAACAGATCAATGATGTGTACGGACATGATACAGGAGATACCGTGCTCAAGGAAATCGCAGCCATCATCATCGACAATGTCCAGGGCAATGCCGTCTCCTGCCGGTATGGCGGTGAGGAATTCTGCATCATCTATCCGGATACAAGCCTGGCCGAGGCCATTAAAAACGGTGAAAAAATCAAGCGATACTGTTCTTTAAAACCCATTTCCAGCCACCGGATCTTCCAGACCATCAGCGGAGGGATGGCTTCATTTCCTGAAACCTCTTCGGCCGAAAACCTGGTTTCCGATGCTGACAAATGTCTCTATAAAGCCAAAAAAGCCGGTAAAAACAGGATCATTGCCAATATTGAAATTTCCTGACCGGCTATTCACCGCAACCCTAAAAAGCTTCAGGACACCATGAAAGAAGACACCTACATACTGACCATGCTGGTTGAAAACGAACCCGGCGTTACAGCCCGGATTGCAGGACTTTTTGCCGGAAGAGGCTATAATATCGAGACCATCTGCGGAGCGCCCACAGCCAATCCTAAAATGTCCCGGATCACCATTACCACAAAGGCAAAGCCCCTTCAGTTCGAACAATGCATGAAACAGATCAAACGCCTTGTCAATGTGATCAAACTCCGGGACATGACCGGGGAAAAGGCCATAAAAAGAGAAATGGCCCTGATTTGTGTCAAGAAAAACCCTGAGGCGGAAACGGAATTAACCCGGATTATTTCCCTTTATAAGGGCCGGATTCTGGATGAAAGCCCCCATCTCTGCATTTTTGAAGCCGTGGGAGATGAATATGCCATTGATGAGCTTTTGGCCCTGCTGGCGCCCTTTGGCATCAAAAAGCTGGCCAGATCAGGAGTTCTGGCCCTCTACAAGGAGTCCGACCCAGAACCGGAAACACCTCTGTCAGATTCATGTCCCAGCCTAAGATAATGGTTGAAACCTCTTAATCATTAATGATATCTAAGAGTATTTCATTTAGAATCGGAAATTCATATATACGAATGGGTTATCAGAAAATCGAACATATTACAGCCGGTCAGTTCAGGATCGGAAAAGCCGGGACGGAAATATTCCAGGCCTATCTTGCCACCTGCCTTGGGGTTACTCTCTATGACCGCGCCACAAAAATAGGGGGCCTGATTCATATCCTTTTGCCCGAGCCTCCCGGTTTTTCAGAGCCCGAATTCCCTGAAAAATATGCTTCCACCGGGATACCCCTTCTGATCAAAGCGCTTGTAAAGCTCGGGGCCTACCCGGAAAACCTCCGGGCCTGTATTGCCGGGGGCGCCCTTGTGGGCCCGGTGAGCCGCCAGGACGTAGGCCTTGACATCGGCGGAAGATCTGCCGACATTGCCCTATCCATTCTTGAAAGCGCCGGAATCAAGGTCGTTAAATCCGAAACCGGGGGATTCTTCACCTGCTCCCTTGAATTGAATATGGCCACGGGTGAAACCGCCATCCATCCGGCCTGGATGGAGATCTGCAAATCGGAAAATACCTTTGCAGCACCCTCCATGGAAGATATTTATAAAACCATTGATAGCCTCAGGCCCATTCCCCAGGCTGCTTTGAAAATACTCAGAATGTCCCAGTCTTTCCAATACCATATCACTGATATTACAAAGGAACTGGCCAGGGACCAGGTGCTGTCCGGCCAGACCCTGAAGCTTTGCAATTCAGCCTTTTTTTCAGGTTCCCTGAAAATAGATACCCTCAAGGATGCAGTCCTGCTCCTGGGCGAAAACACCCTGATCAAATCCATCATCATGGCCGCAGTTCACAATTATTACAACCAGATCGGGAGTTCCGGCTATTCCCTGTGCCGGGGAGGTCTTTTTTTCCATACCGTCGGCGTAGCGGCCCTGGCTGAGAAAATTGCGGAAAAGACAGGCCTCTGCCCATCCCAATCCGCTTATACCGCAGGACTGCTTCACGACATCGGAAAAGTGATCCTGGATCAGTATATCGCAGACAGCGCCCCTCTTTTTTTCAGAAAACTGGTCCAGGAAACGGAAAGTCTCCTGAGTTCAGAAAAAAAAGTCTTTGGCATCACCCATTGCGAAGCCGGGGCTATCCTGGCCAAAAAATGGCATTTTTCAGATAATATCACCGACGCCATCCAGCATCACCATCTCCCGGAAACAGCAAAAGAGAACCAATCCCTTGTCTTCATCATCTACCTGGCCGACCTGATCCTGGAAAAATTCAATGCCGGCTTTGATCTTGAAAAAATGCAAACCCAAAGCCTGGAATCGGCTCTGGATCATCTGGGGCTAAACATGTTGGATCTGCCCGCCCTTGTGGATCTAATCCCCATCAATGCCCTTAAGAATGATTCACCCCCCATTTCACAGAAGGTTACACATGACGGACATCAATAAAAGCTTGAGAACTCTGCCCGGAGTGGATCACCTTCTGGCGCTGGTCAAACGGGAGCCACGGTTTTCATCTATCCCCAGAAGTGTGGTCCTGGACTCCTTGCGACAAGTCCTGGACCGCATGAGAAAAGACATCCTGGCCGGAACCCATCCTGTGATCACCGATGAGCTTTTCCTGGAACAGGCCCTGTCTCTTGCCGAAGAAAAAATCAAACCCAGGCTGGTCAGCGTTATCAATGCGACAGGGGTGGTTCTTCACACCAACCTGGGCCGGGCCCTCCTGTGCGACGATGCCCTTTCCCATATTACGGCCATTGCCAAAACCTATTCCAATCTTGAGCTGAACCTGGGCAACGGCAAAAGGGGAATCCGATATGAAGCCGTTGACGGGCTCCTCTGTGAGCTAACCGGGGCGGAAAGCGCTATCGTGGTCAATAACAATGCCGGGGCCGTTCTTCTGGCCCTGAACACCCTGGCAAGGCAAAAAGAAGTGGTGGTATCCCGGGGAGAGCTGGTTGAAATTGGCGGTTCCTTCCGGGTTCCCGATGTCATGGAAAAAAGCGGCTGTGTGCTAAAGGAAGTCGGCACCACCAACCGGACCCACCTCCGGGATTATGAAACGGCAGTTGGTGAGAATACCGCTCTTTTTCTGAAGGTTCACACCAGCAATTATAAGATAGAAGGCTTCACCGCCAATGTGGCCTTGAAGGACCTGGTCGTGCTGGGTCAGAAAAACGGCATTCCCGTCATGGAAGACCTGGGCTCCGGCACCCTGATTGATTTTTCAAAATACGGCCTTCCCCGGGAACCCACTGTCGGCGATGCCGTCCGGTCCGGCGCCCATGTGGTGACCTTCAGCGGGGACAAACTTCTGGGCGGTCCCCAGGCCGGCATCATTGTCGGAAAAAAAGAAAGCATTGATCAGATCCGGAAAAACCCTCTCACGAGGGCCTTACGGATTGACAAGCTCACCCTGGCCGCCCTTGAATCCACCTTGAGATTGTACCGGGATGAAAAAAAGGCCATTCAGGACATTCCTACCTTAAGGATGCTGACCCTGCCTTTTGATGATATTGTAAAAAAAGCCGGCCTCCTGTTTCAAACCATTCAAAAGGCCATCGGCCCGCTTGTCGATCTCCGGTTTTCCGACATGAATTCCAGACCCGGCGGGGGGTCCTTTCCTGAACTGGACCTGCCCACGCGATGCGTCACCCTGCGGCCTGTGAACCTTTCGGTATCCAAACTGGAAACTGCCATGCGCCTGTCCACACCGGCCATCATCGGCCGGATCGAAGACAATCAGTATATCCTGGATCCGAGAACCCTTCAGGACGGCCAGGAAACCATTATTGCATCAACCTTAGCCAGGATACTGGAAGAAAAATGACACCCAGAATTGCTTCAAAAGAAATTCATTTTCTGAAAACAGACTCTGATGAGCTTACCATTCAACCGCCGGAAACCTATTTTTCCGATCTTCTTCTGACAGATTCATCCGTCATCAAGACCTTTGAAAAAAGATTGGAACAGGCCGTCATCCCCAATGAAAAATTTTTATGCGCCGTGGCCCATATCTCGCCCCGAGCTTCGGAAACCCTCCGGGAAGAGGCTATACAAAGCTTTGAAACCGCATTCAGTTTATTTCTGAATCATGACCGGGGCATCTGGGAAACTCTTGATGAGACCTCCTTTATCTTTGCTTTCTGGGATTATGAAAATGAAGAAAAGGCTTCCAGGACCCTTCTTTCATTAAAAGAAGGAATATCTAAAGGAGTCCGAGCCGATGTTCTGGTCGGCACGGCAAGCTTCCCGTACCATGACTTTCCAAGGACAAAAGCCGTTGCCAATGCCCTTAAGGCCATTGATCATGCTGCTTTTTTCGGACCCGGCACCCTGATTTCCTTTGATGGTATTTCGCTGAATATCTCCGGAGACAGGCTTTATCATTTAAACCGATATGAACTTGCCGTCAAAGAATATGAGGAAGGCATCCGGATCAAACCCCGTGATATCAACCTGATGAACAGCCTTGGAGTCTGTTTTGCCGTTTCAGGAGATCTTGACAAGGCAAGGAGTCAATTTGAAGCCGCCATGAAGATCAGCCCGGATGAAATCATGGTGATTTATAATATAGGACTTCTCCATCAGATCGACAATGACATGGACAACGCCGTTTCCTATCTGAGAAAGGCCCATGCCATCAATGACACGGTTTTTGAAGTGGAACTGCTCTTGGGCCATCTCCTCTTTAAAAAAGATCTGTTTCAACAGGCCCTTCCCCATATTGAGGTTGCCGGCCGGATCAACCCGAAATCAAGTCTGGTCTATCGGATAAAAGGAGAAATTTTCCTGGCCCAAAACGAACCGGAACAAGCAGGACGGGAGTTTAATGCCGCCATCAAACTGAATCCTTCCGATGCCGTCTCCCTATCCGGGTACGCAAAAAGCCTGGAACTCCAAGATAAAAACCTTGGCATTGCCCTGACTTTTGCAAAAAACAGCATTGCCCTTGAGCCGGATAATCCCTTATTCAGGGAAAGACTTCAAACCCTCCAGGGAAAAATTGAAGGGGCCGCTTCTGAGGAAGATATTATTAAAACCGCTTAAGGGAGAACCAAAGATTACAAACCCATGAAAGCCATAATCCAGCAATCAGTTGATGACAGCATCCGCATAAAAAAAGAATTCTTCACCAGGAATAGGGACCAAATTGAATCCTGTGCGGAACTTTTAAGTTCTGCCTTTAAATCCGGAAAAAAGCTTCTGTTGTTCGGCAACGGCGGCAGCGCAGCAGACTGCCAGCACATTGCTGCAGAATTCATCAACCGGTTCCAGATGGAAAGACGGCCCTTGCCTGCCCTTGCTCTGACCACGGATACCTCTGTGATCACCAGCATCGGCAACGACTATTCCTATGATGATATTTTTTTAAAACAGATCCAGGCCTTGGGCAATGACGGGGATATTGCCCTGGGCATCTCGACTTCAGGCAATTCGCCCAATGTCATCAAGGCCGTCATGGAAGCAAAGGACATTGGACTTTCCATTATCGGGTTCTCAGGAAATAAAGGCAAATTAAAGGAACTGAGCGATTTCCCCTTTTGTGTGGATTCGGATATTACCGCCAGAATCCAGGAGGTTCATATCCTTCTGGCCCATATCCTGTGCGATCTTACGGAAAGGACGGTTTTCAATGGGTGATGCACTTCTGGATTACAGCCTTATGAAAACCTATTCCATCAAGGACAGGCCGAGCAAAGTCGATGTCAGGGACTTTTCAACCCCCTGGATAAAGGGGGGCCGGTTTTCCGATTTTCTTTCGACCCTGCCGTCCATTCTGGCGGGGAATGATCTTCGTGCCGTCATTGATGCCGTCAGTCTTGCCGCCAAGACCCAAAAACAAATCTGTTTTGCCTTGGGCGGCCATGTCGTCAAAACCGGCATGAATCCCATCCTGATTGATCTGATGAAAAAAAACATCCTGACCATGATCTCCATGAACGGGTCCGGCATTATCCATGACCTTGAAACCGCCATGGTGGGCCGAACCTCTGAGGATGTGGCAAAAACTCTGGGGGATGGCAGTTTCGGCATGGCCAGGGAAACTTCGGCCTTTCTCAACCAGGCCATCCAAAACGCCAAACAAAAATCCGCAGGGCTTGGAAAGGCAGTGGGAGACCTGATCCTGAAAGAAAACCTGAATTTTAAACATCTGAGCCTGACCGCAACGGCCGCCGGCCTGGATATCCCGGCAACGGTGCATGTGGCCCTAGGCACGGATATTATCCACATGCACCCGGATTTTGACGGAGCCGCCTGCGGAGCTGCCTCCCATTACGATTTCAAGCTTTTTGCATCCAGAATCGCCCGGCTTGAAAAAGGGGTGTTCATCAATGCCGGATCAGCCGTCATCCTGCCTGAAGTTTTTTTAAAAGCCGTGACCCTGGTCAGGAATCTGGGGCATACCCTGGATGACTTCACAACCGTCAACCTTGATTTTATCCGCCATTACCGGCCCATGACCAATGTGGTGAACCGCCCCACCCTTGGCAAAGGCAAAGGCTTCAGCCTTGTGGGCCACCACGAGATTCTGATTCCCCTCATTGCCGCCGGGGTCATTGAATCTCTTTAAATCCATTCCTTTTTTAGGAGGGAATCATGATAGGCCCAAAATTCGGAACCGTTAAATCCTATTTTAAAAACAAACCCATCTTCCGGGAAGGGCAGCCGGGAAATGTGGGATACCTTGTTAAAAAAGGGGAGGTGACCATCTATAAAATCATTGACGGCGAAAA
>JAABTB010000452.1 GCA_011390085.1 Desulfobacula sp. | reverse complement strand
ACAATACCCGGTCTAACTTTAAATCGTTTATCATAATTCTTGATTTTCTTGCATAATCCATTATAAACACTGGGCCGTTCAGGGCGCGGGCCGATCAGATCCATATCTCCTTTGAGTACATTATAAAGCTGGGGGAATTCATCGAGCCGGCTGTCCCTTAGAAATCGGCTGAACCAGGGCAGACGATATTCCGGCAATCGTGACACCAGGGTTCCGGGATGTTGATCTTCAAACCACTTGGGCAATGTCCTGAATTTATACATGACAAAAATCCGTTTATTTAATCCATACCTGTCACCCCTGTAAAAAAGAGGTCTGCCATTCACAATCAGGATCATCGGGATGATAAACATAAAAACAGGTATTGACGGGATGATAAACAGAAGGGTCAGGATAATGTCTTTCGACCTGTCAACCCATTCCCATTTCTTTAAATACCCTGATTTTTCTTTTAAAAATTTTGTCCAGCCTAAATGGCGCAATTTCATTTCCTTCCCTAAAATATCTTCCTTCATTGCAAGAAATTACTCCGGTATTGAAAAAATATAGATCATGTCTGTATTATTATCTACATCTTCAGGCGTTTTAAACGTATGATTAAAAAATTCCATCAAAAATCCCACGGCAATGCCCATGATGATACCGGCAAGAATTCCCATGGAAATAACCTTTGTTTTGACCGGAAAAATAGGAGTGCTTGATGCTTCAGGCCGTGTCAGCAAGCTGACGGAAAACAAGGTGTTTGTCTGATATGTATTGGAAATTTTTGCTTCTTCAAGGCGCTTTGTAAATGTATCATAGGAGTCTTCCAGAACGGCAATCTGCCGCTCCAGCATTTTTGCTCTTACGGAGGCTTCATAGTGATTCATATTTTGATCTCTCAAAGTTTTGATCTGATTCACCAGAAATTCCATTTTGCTGTTTATATTCTCAAGCTCTGATTTCTGGGCATTGACGTATTTACCGATTTCATGTTTGAAATTTCCCATGGCGGCTTGAATCTGCTTGTTATAATTCTCAATTTTTTTACTTTCCGGATGAAAAATCCGGGCCTCTTCATTTCTCTGTTTGATGATTTCAAGCACCAGGTTTGATAACTCCAGGATCTGGGGGTCTTTTATATAGGAAAAATAACTGGCTTCACCGGAACGGATATCGGCTTCCATGAGATTCACTTTAAATTTCTGATCAAGATAGGCTTGTTTCAAATCAAACAATTGCCTTTCAAGCGTTTTCATGTTCAATAAATTATTCTGCATTTCAGATGCTTTGTCAGGTGTTTGAGAATCTATGGTCAATTGCCGCAGTTCATTTTCTTTTTCCTGCAATTCCTTTGAAAATTTCTCAAGCTGGACTGCAAAAAAGGTTTCCGCTTCCCTGGGTTTGAATACCTCGGAGCGGTATTTAAAATAATTATCCAGCAAAACCTCAAGGATTGTTTTGGCTTTTTCCGGATTATTCCAGGTCGTCTGGATGGTGATGGTGCTGGACCGGGGGTTCAAATTTGCTTCGGTCATGGCTCTTATCTGGCTGACCGCCCTCTCCCGTTTGCTTTCCTCGGTTCCGAATCCGCCGAAATCAAATCCTTTTTCAATCAGTTCATCTGCCGTATTTTGGGCCACCACATTGGCAAGAATGATTTCAATTTCAGAAAAAAGTTCCGTTTCCCCGACTGAGCCGATCTCGGTCTGGGTTTTTTCAATGCTTTCCGGATTTCTCAATGCGATCGCCCCTTTTAAAATCACGGAAGATGTTGCCCCGTATATCGGCGGATATAAAAGCGCAAACAAAACCGAACCACCGATAATCACCAGGGCCACGGTAACGATGACTAATTTTCTGGCAAAAAAAATGGTGACAAAATTTCTTAAATAATCATTTGATTTTTTCATGATTTTAATCCGTTTCTATTTATTTGCATCATCCAGCCATTCCAAGGTCCCGCCGCTGATGCCGATACTCCATCCGTCAAACAAGGCAATCTGTGAAATCTGTCCCATCAGGTGGGCAAGACTTGCAATTTTCGTTTTTGGGACAAACACAATATCATCCGGTTTTAAAAAGAAAAAAGCTTCGCTGTCTTTCAAGGCCAGCAGGTTTTCAAGATTCAGGCTCCGGGCAATGAGTTTCTGCTCATGTTTCCTGAACAGTATAATGTTTTCAATCTTTGCATTGTTTGTATAACTGCCCGCCATAGTGATGGCCTCCAGCAGATTGATGGGCTTGAGTATTTTATAGGGACCGGGTTTCGTGACTTCGCCCAACATATAAACCACAGAACCCGCCTGTGTTTCCAGGAATAAATCGGCCTGCATC
>JAABTB010000451.1 GCA_011390085.1 Desulfobacula sp. | reverse complement strand
GAGTATAACAAAGGATCATCGACCGGTAATGATGAGGGGGATCTATGAAAGAAATGGTTTATGTTTTGATTTTTCTGGGGATTTATATTCTAATGCAGGTTTATATTCTTCCCAAAATGGGGATATCCACATGAATGAAAAATGCCTGTCAGGTGACAGACAAAAAAAAGGATACAAAAAAGCCGACTTTGCAGGATAAAAATGAAAACCCATGAATTATGGAATGTTAATTTCCTCAACCAGATTCTGGATACCATGGCCGAAGGTCTGTTTACTTTAGATGAACAGGGACTCATTACCTCTTGGAACCGGTCCATGGAAGAGATCAGCGGATATTCGGCCCATGAAGCGGTAGGCCGTTCCTGCAGCCTTATAAACTGCAGCCGATGCTTTGGCAAACGATGCCCTGCAGATGTAAATGCCTGCGGTGTGATTCAACATGGCCGAACAGAAGCCAAAGAATGCTCTATTCGGCACAAAGACGGCCATGATATTGCCGTTATCAAAAACGCAAGGCTGGCTCTTGACGAAAAGGGTCGAATCTTAGGCATTGTTGAAACCATTACAGACCTGACGGAATTAAAAAAAATTGAAAAAATGGCCGAAGAAACGGAACGAAAGCTGAAAAAAGTTTATCAGCTTGGAAATATCATCGGCAAGAGCCCTGTCATGCAAAAGGTCTTTGATGCCATCCGGGCTGCGGCCAACAGCCGCGCCACAGTCTTGATTCAGGGGGAGAGCGGGACCGGGAAAGAAATGGTGGCAGGCGCCATTCATTATAACGGCAGTGATGCCACAGGCCCCCTGATTACCGTAAACTGTTCTGCGCTTTCCGAAACCCTGCTCGAAAGCGAACTCTTCGGTCATGTCAAAGGCGCCTTTACCGGAGCCCACAAAGACCGGAAAGGAAGATTTGAAGAGGCGGATGGCGGTACGATTTTTCTCGATGAAATCGGAGAGCTGACCCCCTATATGCAGATCAAGCTTTTAAGGGTTCTTCAGGAAAGAGAAATTGAAAGGGTAGGGGACTCAAAAAAAATTAAAATTGATATCCGGGTCATTGCAGCGACCCATCAGAATCTTTATGAACTGACCCGGCAGGGAAAATTCCGGGAAGATCTTTTTTACCGGCTAAAGGTTTTTCCCATTATGGTCCCACCGCTGAGGGACCGGCGGGAAGATATTCCGCTTTTGATCCGTCATTTTATCAAAAAGGGAAACCAACGGGACCATAAATCCATCGAGAGCATTGACCGTCAAGGGATGGAAAGATTGATGGAACATCCGTGGCAGGGGAACATCAGGGAGCTTGAAAATGCCGTTGAACACGCTTTTGTCCTTTGCCGGTCAAATCAGATCACTCTCGATGACCTGCCCTTGGAAATACGGGAAAAACAATCTTTTACAAAACCCCATCATTCAATTGCAAATTCTTCTGCAAATCTTGCCTTCAATCCTGAAATATCCCAAACCCATTCTGAAATAAAACTGACAAAGGAATTTCTTTTAGCCTTACTTGAGGAAAGCAACTGGAATAAAGCCGAGGTGGGCAGGAGAATTCAAAAAAGCAGGACTTCGGTCTGGAAATATATGAAAAAATGGAAGATCCCCTTAACGGAAGAATAGTTATTTTACCGGCGGAGAAATATCAAATTCATTCATTTTATAAAGCAGGGTTTTATAACTTATCTTTAATATTTTCGCAGCCCGGGACCTGTTCCAACCCACTTTTTCAAGAACAAACAAGATTACCTCTTTTTCCACCCGGTCTGCTGCCAGTTTTTTAATCTTTTTGAGCGAAATATCCTCAAACAGTTTTTCCGAGCTTGTGGAGAGGTCCACAAATTTAGAAATGATCGAAGTTCGATCATCGTTGATTTCATTAATTTTTAGCCTTGCAGCACCATCCATCCGGTTGTCCGTCTCAATTTGCGGCACTGATTCCGGGTGCTCTTGAGGCAATTCTTCAATGATTTTTGCCCAGGAATTCAATATCATCTGTTTTTTAATACAGTTTTGGAGCTGTCGAACATTGCCGGGCCATGGGTAATTGCATAGTTTTGCGACAATATCGGATTCGGGTTTGCTTCCGTGGTTGTCTGGATATTCCGACTTATAAAGCCGATAATAGTATTCCAACAAGGAGGGGATGTCTTCTTTTCTTTCTCGTAAGGGCGGAACATCAATCTTGATGATATTCAATCGATAGAACAGATCTTCCCTAAATGTTTTTTTGTATATGCTCTCTTCAAGATTATGATTGGTTGCAGCAATGACCCAGACATCGGTTTTAAACTCCTGGTCCGACCCCAAAGGAGAAAA
>JAABTB010000450.1 GCA_011390085.1 Desulfobacula sp. | reverse complement strand
ATCTCTGGGGCCTTTCCCTGACCCAAAAAGGCCGGATCACGAAAAAACCCTGGGCTATGCTGGAAAAACTGTCCGAACAGGAACCCAACCATCCCCTGGCCGGGATACAAAAGAAAACCATTCAACAGGCGTTCTCAGAACTCACGACCGCTCTGAAACACCAGGGTCTGACCTATTCCGGCCACAAGGAAAAAAACACCCTGGTCATGACCCCCTTTGGGACCCTGAGGCCCACTTTCCGGCTGACCCCCTCCATGAGATCCAATGCCGAGGCGGTCCAGGCCCAGGAGCCCTGCCTCATCATTGATTTTAAAGGACTCAGGGAATTTTCCGCAGTCTTTGTCAAAGAGATGATGAAAAATACCTGGAAGGGGTTAAGGGCAGAGACCCTTGAATTTCCGGAGACCCGATTGCAAAGGGAAGTATTTACCCCGTTTCTGGCCGGAAGCCTTGAAACGGAACAGGTCCAGGATAAATTTCTGACCCTGATCCGGTCGGCGGTAAAAGGTGAAACCTGGGTGGGCCTTCCGGCCGTCCTGGGCATTCACTCTTCGGAAAAGATCCTGGACCGGCTTGAGGCGGAATCCGGTTTAAAGATATTTGAAATTCCCACCTCCCCGGTTTCCGTCCCCGGCATCCGCCTGAAAGAAGCCCTGATGAGATCCCTTGAAAATACCAGCGTCAGATTGTTTCAGAACCAACGGGTAACCGGGGTCAAGGCTTTGTCCAAGGGCGGATTCCATTGCAGGCTCGATTCCGATATCCAGCCCGTCATTGTCCATGCCAAGGCTGTTCTTCTGGCAACGGGCCGGTTTTTAAGCAGGGGCCTTTATGCGGACCGGAACAAAATCCATGAATCCCTGCTGGACCTGCCCGTATGGCAACCGGAGAGCCGGGACCAGTGGCATCAGCAGGCCTATTTTGATCCGGGCGGCCACAGAATCAACCGGGCCGGTATTGAGACAGATGCGTTTTTAAGACCGGTTGGGCCGGATAAACGCCCGGTGCATGAGACCTTGTTTGCCGCGGGAACCCTTTTGGCCCGCCAGGACTGGATCAGGACCCGGTGTGGGTCCGGTCTGTCCATTGCCACTGCTTTTAAGGCCGTGGAATCTTATCTTCAAATCCGTCCGGGACCATTTTAGGATATGGGTCGGACTCAAGGAAACGGTTTATGAAAAAGCACACATCCGATGCAAAAATGATCCTGAATCACCTGGGCCGGCTCTTTGGATTCTTAAAAAATCTGGATGCCAAAGCCGGTGTTGATGAAAGTTTTGATTATCCCCTGGAAATCCTCCGGCAAACCATGATGTTTGATGTGAGTGTCTTGTACAAGGTGTCTAATGTCATAGAAGACCGGCTCATCCTGGAAATCGTGAAAAAAATTGATCCGAAGGGGTTGAGGCCGGATCTCAGCGAAGGCGGCAGATTAAGAGTGTTTCTCAATGCCCCGGATAAACGGTATGTGAATGAAGCCGCGGCGTTTTTGACCCAACAGATATCCTATGAAAATGTGCCGGGCATCGGGTGTGATATCATCGGTTATGTTTATCTGCCGGACAGCTTTGGCGGAGCCTATCTCTTTGGCGGAGATTTTTACGGAAAACAATCTTCCGTTAAATATTATGAGGTTGCCGGAATTGAAATCATGTGCAATTTTTTGAGCACCCTTCTGATGAAAACCCAATTTCAATACCAGGCTGAGATCGATCATCTGACCGGGCTGTTCAACAGTTATAAAATTAAACAAAAAGCAGATTTTGTGGTCCGGCGGTTTGAACGGAAACCCTTGTCCTCCGCCTGTATTGCCATGGGAGACATTGATTTTTTCAAAGTCGTCAATGACACCTACGGCCATATCCAGGGCGACCTGGTTTTAAAAAAAACGGGTGAGATTTTATCCACTTCCATGCGGGAGGTCTTTGATGTGGCCGGCCGTTACGGCGGGGAGGAATTCCTGCTGATCTTTGATGAGACCGACGAGGCCAATGCCTTTCAGATCGTTGAAAGGCTCCGGAAAACCATCGAGGCCACTCCGTTTGAACAGGCCGATAAAACCGGCAAGGGCCTGGAAAATAAATTTTTACACGTCACCATGTCCTTTGGAATCGCAAGTTTGACAAAAGACACGGATATTAAAACCGCCGTAGACTGGATTGCCCGGGCAGATGCGGCCCTTTACGCATCCAAACAACAGGGCAGAAACAGAATCACGCTCTATAAGGAGGCCCTATGAATTTTACCATTACCCCCATAGGTGTCATCCAAACCCCTTTTGAAAACCTTGAGGGCATGCCCATTCAGCCCACAGGCGCCCTGGATGTCACGGG
>JAABTB010000449.1 GCA_011390085.1 Desulfobacula sp. | reverse complement strand
ATCATGCAGTCGCCAAAGGGGGAAGGGGAAACTCCATAGACAATATCCAGCCCCTGTCCCTTTGATTTATATTCCCCCGGTGTCATGGCCTCGCATTGGATAAACAGGTCATGGAGCCGTCCCGGGCTGGACAGGCCTGCATCATAGCTTGCATCCAGGATGTTCCGGGATTCATCCAGGAGTTTTTTGGCATATTCCTTTGTCAGATACTGGAGGAAACGTTTCGGGCTGATGCCCACCCATCTTGAAAAAAGCCGCTGAAAATGGAATTCGCTCAGGCTCACCGATTCAGCGATGCGGGCCAGGGAGGGCCGGTCCCCATAATTTTCTTCAATAAAACGGATGGCCTTTTCAACAACGGCATAATCCTGAGACCATTGCTGGGATATTTCTTTTGCGTCTGTCATCTGTGTACCCTCATTTTTATTACAGACCCACTATAAACAAACCGCACCTTTTTTTCCACCCGATTCTTGCGGCCCTGTTCATCGCCACAAAACTTGATTCAGGGGGTGGCATGCATGTTGTTTTTAAATATGCGTTTCAAAAGATTTACGCCCTTCAGGATACCATACCGTAGCCCGGAACCGCCCCGGATCAGGATAGTTGGGGACCCCTTCAAACATGATACTGGTGGCTTCCTGGGAGAGCGGGCCGTAAACGATATAGCTGTGCCCGGTCACCCAGCCGATATCGGCCGTACACCAGTATATGTCATTGTCATGGTAATCAAAAATATATTTAAAGGTCATGCCGGTATAGACCATATAACCGCCCACATTGTGCTGGACCCCCTTGGGTTTGCCCGTGGACCCGGAGGTATAGAGGATAAAGAGCGGATCCTCGGCATCCATCCATTCCACGGGGCAGTCCGCGCTCTGCTTTTGGGCCTCGTCATGCCACCACAGATCCCGGCCCGGCTTCATTTTAATGTCGGACCCGGTCCCATTTTTTTTCCCAGTAAAACCGGTCTGCCATCTCGGCCCAGAATTCGTCCGGCGCATGAAATTTAAATTCGCTCATCTTTTCTCCTTTGCAGTTTCAACCTGTTATAGATGGATATGTTCGGCAGCTCATTATTCAGATTTTTTCAGCCACGGCAGTGGCGGTGAATGCGGTTTGAATCTCTGTTTCGGCCACCGGAGCCTTGGTCGTCAGGGCAAGGACCGCACAGGCCAGGAGCAAACCGGCGGCAAGGATATAGGCCATTCTCGGGCTGTTCGCATAGGCAACGATCATCTGGGACACCCGCGGGAAAATAAAACCGCCCACGCCCCAGGCGCTGAAAACCAGTCCGTAATTGACACCGAAATTTTTTAACCCGAAAAAATCCTTGGTAGCCGATGGAAATAAGGAAAGGTTTGTGCCGTAGTTAAACCCGATGAGCATGGCGGCAAGAATCAGAAAAACGACTTGGGTCGGTGTGATAAACAAAAGGGAAAAGATGATGACGGCCTGGAAAACCAGCATGATAAAAAGGGTGTTGACCCGGCCGATACGGTCGGAAAGTATCCCGGCCACCACCCGGCCCGAGGCATTGCCGACGGCCATGAGGGCCACCACCAGCCAGGCCGTCTGGCCCATGCCCTGTTTGGCCATGCCTGCCACGCTGCCGATGATCATGAGACCGGCGCCGGAGGCAATACAGAAAATGATCCATAATTTATAGAAGGCTACCGTTCGAAGCATTCTTCCGGGTTCGAAATTGACGGCGGCTGCAGCCGCGGAGGCCTTGGTGTGAACCGTATCCGGATGGACATAGCCCGCCGGCGGATTCACCAGCAGTTGGGCAAGACCGGAAACGATGACCAGAAAGGCAATACCAAAAATCAGCATGGCCTGGGAAAGGCCGAATCGTTCAATCAAAAAAGTGGCCAAAGGTGCAATATAGACGGAAGCCAGACCAAACCCGGCCACGACAATGCCGGCGATCATGCCGGTTTTGGCCGGGGGGAACCATTTGATGGCCGGCGGTGTGGCCGAGGCATAGCCGAATCCAAGCCCCATTCCCATGAGGATGCCGAAACCCATGATCCAACTGATCCAGGCCGTGGAAAAGGAAGTCAGGATCAGGCCAAGCCCTGTGAGAACACCGCCGATGACGGCCGTTATCCTGGGGCTGAGCTTGTCCTGAATCCGGCCTGCAAAAATCATGGAAAAAGCAAAGACCAGACAGCATACGGCATAGGGATCGTTTAAAGAGGCAGGGGTCCAGTTAAAAAGGCCGTCGCCCGATTCGATGGATTCTTTGATGGTCATTTTGAAAATGCTCCAGGTATAAAGGATACCCAAAGCAAGGTTTATCCCCAATCCTGCCATCGTTACCCGCCAGCCAAGATTTTT
>JAABTB010000448.1 GCA_011390085.1 Desulfobacula sp. | reverse complement strand
ATATGGCTGAAAACCAGGATATTTTAAAGCTCATCGGTGAAAAGAAAACCCAAAACCAGTTTCTCGTGGGGTTTGCCGCAGAGACGGAAGATCTTGAAAAGAATGCGGTTCTGAAAATAAAGAAAAAAAACCTGGATATGATCGCGGCCAACCTTGTCGGAAGCGAAGATTCTGGGTTTAAAGTCGATACCAACAAGGTGAAATTGATTTTCAGGGACGGTTCATCATCGGATCTTCCTCTCATGAAAAAAGAGCAGGTGGCAGATCTTCTCATCACCCATATCCTTGATAAAATGAGATAATACCGTCATGAACGCTTTTTATTCGCCCCCTCCCGGTTCAGTCAGGGCGGATTTTATCCGGATTGTAAATTCCTTTTCAACCTATCTGTGTTCCCGGAAACACTCTAAGATCAGTTTTCCTGAAATTTCCGAAGCCTCGGAAACCATTATCCGGAGTTGGGGAAAAGAAGCGCCGGCCCAGGCTGATTTTTTATTTGAAGGTCCTGAAAATGCATCTGTTTTTTTCATAGACAGCGGAATTTCTTTTTTCAAAGGGGAAACCGGAGAATTGTTATCCCGGATTATTGCCGCCATGGGATTGTCTGCCGAAAAGGTATTGATCTGCAACAGCGGCGCACCAGGGGCTATGGCTGAGAAAATCCGGCAAGTTTCTCCAAAGGTGATCATTACCCTTGGACAGGAGGCAGGCAGGGTGGTCCTGGGGTCTGAATTTTCCCTCGAAGCACTGCGTGGAAAATTCCATGAATTTGAGGGAATCCGGGTCATGCCGACCTTTCACCCCTCCCTTTTATTAAAGCAACCCCAATATAAGCGCCAGGTCTGGGAAGACATGAAACTTGTCATGGAATATGCAGGGCTTTAAATGGGTCTGAATGAATTCATTGATACGCTGAATGCTGAAAAAGGATATTCCCCCCATACCTGCCGGGCCTATAGGATCGATATTTCAGAATTTATCGAGTTTACCGCAGGGGAGGGCATTTCAAAAAAAAGTGATGCTGAAAAACGGTTTCTCGAACAATTGACATCCATTGATAAACATTCCATCCGAACCTATCTTGCCTATCTTGTAAAAAACAAAAAATCCAAGCGGACCATTGCAAGAAAGCTCTCGTCTCTCAAGGCGTTTTTTAATTATCTGGTCAAATCCAACCACTTGACCGCGAATCCTGCAGATATGATTCCCTTTCCAAAACTTGAAAAAACCATTCCCAGATTTTTGAGCATTGATGATGTGTTTTGTCTTTTAGATTCCATCAAAACCGATACCTGGTTTGACAAGCGGAATTTAGCCATGTTTGAAACCTTTTATTCAACGGGTATGCGGGTCTCGGAAATAGAAGGCATGGATATGGATGACATTGACTTCCAACATCAAATGATTAGAGTCCTTGGGAAAGGTTCCAGGGAACGGATGGTGCCGGTGGGGAAAAGAGCTTTGAATGCCATAAAAGAATACAGGATGTATTTGAAAGAATATCAGATACCGGTTTTTGTGAATAAGGCGTTTTCAAGATTGGGGTCCCGGTCCATCCGGCGGATTCTGGATCAGATTGTGAACGCCTGCGGTTTGAATGTGCCGGTTTCTCCCCATACCCTGAGGCATTCCTTTGCCACCCATATGCTGGATTCCGGTGCGGATTTGCGGGGAATCCAGGAAATCCTGGGTCATCAAAGCCTTTCAACAACCCAGGTCTATACCCATGTGAGCATGGACAGATTAATGCAGGTCTATGATAAGGCACACCCCAGAAAATAAAACAATAAGGTTAAACACATGAGCACTGAAAATTTTCACGGAACCACCATTCTTGCCGTAAAGCACAAGAATTCGGTTGTTGTGGCCGGTGACGGGCAGGTCACCCTGGGAAGTATCGTCACCAAGCATAAGGCCAAAAAGGTTAGAAGAATCTACAATGGTAAAATCATTACCGGATTTGCAGGCGCCACGGCCGATGCCTTGACCCTGTCTGAAAAACTTGAAGAAAAACTGGAAAGATATAACGGAAGCCTGACCCGGGCCTGTGTGGAACTTGCACGGGAATGGCGCACCGATAAATACCTGAGACGGCTGGAAGCCATGATGATTGCGGCAGACAAGGATATCATGTATCTTTTGTCCGGCAACGGGGACGTGATTGAACCCGACGGCGGGGTCATCAGTATCGGTTCGGGAAGCACTGCGGCCCAGTCCGCCGCCGTGGCTCTCATTGAAAATACGGATCTGGACCCCAGAATTATTGTTGAAAAAGCAATGAAAATAGCTGCCGATCTTTGTATTTATACCAATCATCACATCACCGTGGAAGAATTTAACAACCTGAGT
>JAABTB010000447.1 GCA_011390085.1 Desulfobacula sp. | reverse complement strand
GGGTATAGGCGGTCATGAATTCGGATCGTGAAATCAGATACGGGATAATGGCCGGAATATAATGGTCATATGATCCTGCGCCGATAAAGCACGTATAGGTTTTACAGGCAATATTTTGGGAAGCAAGCGCTTCCATATGGGCATTGAGTTCCCATTCGGACAGGCTTTCCGGGATATCAATGCCTTGTTTGGTTTTCAGATCATCCGGTATGCAGTTAAAAAGGTCATCCAGGCTTCCATGGCCCGTGACCTTGAGCATACTGTCAATATCATACTGGGTATGGGGTAGATATCTCATAGGGTCTATCCTTTCAGCATATCAAGGTATGCCGCCTTGTCCATAAGACCATCGAATTCAGACGCCTGGGCCGGTTTTACCCGGATGAGCCAGCCGTCGGTATAACAGGATTGATTGACCAGCTCGGGCGCATCTTCAAGACCCGAATTGATTTCAACCACTTCTCCGGAAACCGGGATATAAATTTCAGAAACCGCTTTAACGGATTCCACACTGCCGAATTCATCCCCTTTGGAAAAGCCGGTCCCGATTTCCGGCAACTCCACAAAAACGATTTCACCCAGTTGGTCCTGGGCGTAATCATCTATCCCAATAGTGATCAGATCCCCTTCTTTTTTTGCCCATTCATGGTCTTTTGTATATTTTACATCATCGGGAAAATTAAGGTCGTTCAAGTCTTTCATCATGCCCTCCATTCATAAGAGTTATAAAAAATGAGTCATTTTTTTTCTTGCGGTCCGGTCCGGTCTGATGTCCGTCACAAGGGTTGCCGTGATGGATCTTTTGCCTTCCGTAAGGGTCAATGCCACGCCAGGGTCCAGTTTTCTTGAAACCATGACAAAACCGCAGCTCAAGCCTTTAATTTTGATATCCAATGGCAGATCCCCGGAAGCGATGCTGATGATTTTCCCTTCATGCCGGGTGATTCCCATATCCGTGGCACAGGTCAGCACTTTGCCGATGACGGCCCCGGTGTTATCCAGGACCTTTGTTCCCTCCCCGGCAGCGACCTTTCTGAGAGAATCTCCTGCAAAAGGATAGATAAACACATCTCCATCGGTGGATAAAAGGGCTTCGGCCCCCAGGAAACCCTTGGTAAAAGAAGTTTTATCCCTTGTATAGGGAAGGGCAAATTCCCAGGGATGGTTTTTAAATTTCCAATGCCCGATGTCCTGGTGGGACAGGGGCAGGCAGGCGCCGGCCCTTAAAGAATCCCTGGCCCCCAGCCCGCAGGCCGTCACCCCGAGGTTCTTGCCAATGGCCAGCACATCCTTCCAGAGCTTGACAATGGCATTGGGATGGAGAAATATCTCAAATCCGAATTCCCCGGTATACCCGGACCTGGATAAGAGGATGGGAGTTCCGTCCGACAATTTTACAGATGATTCGCCCAACAGGGATTCATTAAAATTACCTTTAAAGGAAAAATAGGGCAGGGGGTTAAAAATTTTTGCCGGGTTCTGAATCAGCTTTGAGAGAATTTTTGCCGAATTGATTCCCTGGATATCCATCTTGGCAATTTTCCCTGTCAGATCCTCAATGCTCACCTCCAAGCCGGCTTTATTTCCATTGAGATGGCCTGCAATGGCAGCTCCCATCCCGGCATTGACACAGATCATGAAAAAGGCGTCTGAATATTTATAGACAATGGCATCATCCAGGCAGTGGCCCTTCGAATTGAGAAATGCCCCATACATGCACCGGCCCGGCTCAAGACCGGAGATATCCCTTGTAAAGCAATAATTGATCAGGGTAAAGGATTCTTTTCCACTGACAAAAAGACAGGCCATGTGGCTTGTATCAAAAATTCCGGCCGAGGTTAAAACCGCCAGATGCTCTGTTTTGACGCCGGTTTCGTACCACAAGGGCATGTCAAAATCGCCGAAATCCGCCATATTGGCGCCTGCATCTTTATGCCATGGATGTAAAGGTGTGGTCTTCAAGCAGGAAGTCATGATAATATTCCTTTATATGAACATTATATTAAACAAAAAAATGAAATTTTAAAATTGATTATTGAAAAATATCTCAAGACAATGATATTGTCAAATATAAATTAAATAAACTTATGTAAAATTCAATTTTGTTTATAAAAATTAATGAAATTCATTTAGATTCACTTATCGGTTCTTAAGACAGTGACCATCAAAACGGTTTCATTCTGATCAATGGAACCTGGAGGGAGGTTTGTATGGCGTTTAAAATTGTTATTATCGGCGGTGGCCCCGGCGGTTATGTGGCAGCCCTGCGTTCTGCTGCGCTGGGCGGGGACGTGACCCTGGTTGAAAAGGAAAACCTGGGCGGCACCTGTCTGAACTGGGGATGTATCCCGT
>JAABTB010000446.1 GCA_011390085.1 Desulfobacula sp. | reverse complement strand
GCAGATTATCCAAGGTACTTTTTGCAGTTTCATAGTCCAGAAATGAAGTTTTTGAATCCAGGCTGATCCTTTTTTCCTGAAGGGTCAGTGCTTTTTCAGCCTTTTTTTGATCCAGAAGGGCCTGCTTTATCGTGGCCCGCCTCAACCCTCCGTCAAAGAGGGTGAAGACGAGGCTTCCGGTAATATAGGTATCTTCCATATCATCATTCATTGAGGTTGCTGCTGCGTCATATTGGATATCGGTTTCTTTATACCCTCCCTCAAGTTCGACAGTGGGCCAATAATCGCTTTTTTTGAATTTTACGGTTTTTTCAGCGATCTCAAGATTCTTTTTTGCTTCTTTGATTTCGGTCCGGTTTTCCAAGGCATAGGCCTGAAGTTCTTCGAGATTGCACTGGTAGTCCTCAATTTCAGAAATATCCTGTTTTTGAAGATCAAAGTCCGGATCAATATCCACAAGATTCTGTAAGGTGGCTTTGCTTTGAAGGATTGCGTTTTCAGCTTTTTTCCGTTCGGTCAATGCCTTGGAAAGCTCAGCTTCTGCCCGGAACAAATCGGTCTTGGTGACATTGCCCACGCTTAATTTCTCTTTGACGGCATTTCTGTGAGTGGTAAGGCGTTCGACATCGGATTGGGCGATTTCAAAAAATTTTCGGGCACTCAGGATATTGTAATAGGTCTGGGCAACTTGTAAAATATATTCGGAACGAATGCTTTCAAGGCTGAATTCCTTGCCTTCAATGGACCTTCGTGTGACATCGAGGGCGATCAGTTCTTTACCGTTGAGGGTAAATGACTGGGTCAGCTTGATTCCCATGGTTTGAGTATCCGGAGAATTGAATGTTTCGTCTTTACGTTCAGTAATGCTGCCATAGGCGGTTGCCCTGGGGATTAAGACCGATAATGCTCTTTTTTCCTCCTGCCGGGCAATATCCACATCATCTTCAGCAATTTTAATGGTTTCACTGTGGGTGTCGGCAAGCTTGATCAGATCATGAAGGGAATAATCCGTTCGGCTGTGGGCATTCCCCTGGATGGAAAGAAAAACAAGGATGGTGAGCAATAATAGATTTGACGGTTTATTCATAGTCAGAGCCTCATAGTATTTGAAAATCGAAATAATTCAACAATATTACCATTAAGCCCTCTGCGTCAAGATTTCAAAAGATTAAATTTGAATGAGTATAGAATATTGCTGAACCTTGGAATATGACATTTTATAATAATTTTAATGCCGACAATAGATAAATTCCATCTTTTGTGATATAGGATCATCCTATTTATTGAGAAATTTACCCATATTAAGGAGATCAAGATGGCCCATATTCCGAAAACTCAATTTGATGACCTTTCTCTGGTCCGCCAGGGTAAGGTCAGGGATATATTTGACACAGGAGATGCCCTTCTGATGGTCACGACAGACAGACTTTCCGCCTTTGACGTGGTCCTGCCGGATCTCATCCCGGACAAGGGAAAGGTTTTAAACCAGATTTCCGTATTCTGGTTCAAAAAAATGGAGTCCATCGTAAAAAATCATATTATTACCACCAATGTAAATGAATATCCGGATCGATTTAAACTCTATCAGGAGGCTCTGGATAAAAGGAGTATGCTGGTTAAAAAGGCGGAACCCCTTCCGGTTGAATGTATTGTCAGGGGATATATCTCAGGCTCCGGCTGGACTTCCTACAAAAAGGAGGGCCAGGTCTGCGGTATCCTCTTACCGGCTGGTCTGAAAGAATCCGACAAGCTTATGGAGCCGCTCTTCACCCCTTCAACCAAAGCAGAGGTGGGGGATCATGATATCAATATCAGTTTTGATGAAGCTGTTAATCTGGTCGGCCGAGAAAGAGCCCATGAACTTCGGCGGTTGAGTCTTGAAGTCTATCAAAAGGGGGCGGAATATGCACTTTCAAAAGGAATCATCATTGCCGATACCAAATTTGAATTCGGCCTTTTGGACGGCAAGATCATCCTGATAGATGAAATCCTTACCCCGGATTCCTCCAGATTCTGGCCCTTGGACGATTATGCGCCGGGACGGGGCCAAAATAGTTTTGATAAACAATATGTGAGAGACTGGCTCATTGCCTCAGGATGGGATAAAAAGCATCCCGGGCCGAAACTTCCCCAGGATGTGATTGACCGCACAGCGAGTACATATAAGGAAATCTATACCCGCCTGACGGGTGAAAATGTTTGATACCCTCAAGGAGATCCATATCTCGGATATCGATATCAAGGATGAGCGGTATCGGATTTCACCCGAATCGGAAAATATCATTTTTCTGGCCCATTCCATAAAAGAAATGGGCCTGATGAATCCCCCGGTGGTCAGACCCGTGAATGATGGTAAATTT
>JAABTB010000445.1 GCA_011390085.1 Desulfobacula sp. | reverse complement strand
CTGAATCTGCTTTGGAGAAGTTCCTTATACGCTTGTTTTTTTTCAAAGGGAAGAAAACCGATATTGATCCATTGTTCCCATTTGTTTTGCAAGGTTTTGAAATTTGACATAAGGGTGTCAATCACCTTATCTGTCAGCATTAATTTTTCTTTTGCGAAATAATCAATAAAGTCATGTTTTTTCAGTTTGTTCTTTTTTCCATTCAGCGGAAGGGCCAATTCTTCGTCCGGAGATAAAAGAATAATGGATGTATTGAGAAGATCATAGGAAGGGGATAAGGAGGTCATTTCGTTATGTTGTATGAGCGAGAAATTTTTCAGATGCATGTCTTCATTGCCTGTTAAAAAACAGAAAAGCATTATTTTAAACAGCTTTGCTTTTTCAATGGCCGGGAATGTACAGAATTTTTCAATTATCTTAGCCACCTGTTCCATGCTTGAATTGTATTTTGTGTCCCGGTTCTTTCCGGAAAGCTGTGCGAAATCCTCCACATGGATTTTATGGTTTTTCAATGTCCGGTCAAACCGCCGGATGAAATACGTCAGCTCATTGTCCCGGCCATACAAAAGTCCGTGCAAAGGGACTTCGATACCGGCCGATGCCGCCAGTCTCATGGTCAGGTCTTCATTCTCGGGAACGTGCGGATAATCGGAAATCTGGGGTTTCAGGATATAATGCCCGTTTTTATCCACCAGGTCGAAGCATTGATTTTTGACATTCAGGCGGGCGGATAATTTGGGCTGTACCCCCTGGATGGATATTTTACCGGCCCGGGAGGAGGCCTCCTGCCTCAGCTCAACAGAAGAAAAGGGCAGGGGATAAAGGCCTGAAAGGTTTTTCGAAAGCAGTTTCAACCCTTTTTCAGAATACAGCCCGGTGCAGGGCTCATAGCTTATGGGGCAGAGGGTCATTGCGTTTTCCGGATGGTCACGGCGCCCACAGTATCGGACCCGGCAGCAAAAAGCTGGGACATGGGGTCGTCCCGGTCGATTTTTTTCATCCTGAGCAAGGCTTCGAGCTGATAGCCTTCGGGAAGCAGGCCGTCAAAAAACGGGGGAAACATATCAAATGGGTAGACCTGTTGGTCAAGGGGCATGGTCAGGGAAACCGGGGGGCCGGAATAGTCATTTTCATAAACAAACCGGTATTCCCTGTTTTTAACGATTTCAACCAATTTGCCGGCCAGGGATTCCCGGAAAAAGACATCAGCCGTTTTCATCGATATTCTCGCTTTTAAAAAGTTCCATCAAAGGGCTTTTCAACTCAATGGAAAGGTTAAGGATATTTAATATTTTCATCAGGTTGTCCAATTGTATGGAGAGTCGCCCTTTTTCAATCTCATAGACCATGTTTTTGCCCACACCTGCCATGTCTGCAAGTTCGGCCTGGGTCAATCCGCTTTTTATCCGATGATACCGGATGACCTTGGATAGGTTGATATTCATTTTTTCCCTGTTTACCGGTAAAATTCCTATGCTGTTAAATATGTACTATGGAAAAAAAATAAAATCAAGAAAATTTCCCCTTAAACAGGGAATTATCAGGATTTAAAACCGGCTTTAGGCCACATTTCATAAAAATGATGGACCGGACCGTGGCCATGGCCCGTGGTATAGGCTGCACCGGCTTTCAGGGCGCCGGTAAGCCAGGCCTTGGCTCCCCGCACCGCCGGTTCAAGATCCAGGCCCCGTGCCAACCCCGCACAGATGGCCGACGACAAAGAACAGCCCGTGCCGTGGGAGTTGGGGGTTTGGATGCGGATGCCGGGCAGTTCCGTCAGGGTATCCGCGTCCCTTTGAAAGAGCAGGTCGGCGCTGTCTTGGCCCGTAAGATGGCCGCCCTTGAGCAGGACATTGGCACAGCCGAGATCCGTGAGATCCCTTGCCGCCCGGACCATGTCTTCCGGGGTTACGACCTCCCGGCCTAGCAGGACCGAGGCTTCGGGCAGGTTGGGGGTGATGATGAAGGCCTTGGGGACGAGGATGGTTTTCAGGGCATTCACCGCATCCTCCCTTAACAGCTTGTCCCCACTTTTGGAGACCATGACCGGGTCGAGAACGATATGGGGACATTTCCATTGGACCAGCTTTTGGGCCACGGTTTCAATTACTTCCGGCGAATGGAGCATGCCGATTTTTACCGCGTCCGCGCCGATGTCCGACAAAACGGCGTCCAACTGAAGACCGATGAATTCCGGCGTCACCGGGAAGATCCCGGTGACGGAATGGGTGTTCTGGGCCGTCAGGGCGGTGATGGCCGACATGCCGAAGCAGCCTAGGGCGGAAAAGGTTTTCAGATCCGCCTGGATTCCGGCCCCGCCGCCACTATCCGAACCCGCGATGGTCAAGGCCTTGAAATAGG
>JAABTB010000444.1 GCA_011390085.1 Desulfobacula sp. | reverse complement strand
GAGGTTGTCGTTAATTTTTGAGGGATACAGTTTGTTCAGATTAAAGGGCGGGTCTGCAAAAATAAGCTCCATACAGTCATTTTCAATTCCTCTCAGCAGATCCAGACAGTCACCTTGGTAGAGTTGTCCAAGGCCCGTTTTGAAGACGGGTTTCATGTCCTTTTGTGAGTTTATTTCTTTGTCCACAGGGGATAAGAGCCTGCCGATCTGGGAGGCATTTTCTGAAAGGAGTGATTTGAGTGCCTGGTTCAGGAATCCTGTTACCAGCATCAATTGGGTTTCAGAGAGGCCGGTTTTTTTGCAAACAGGTTCAACTGCCGGGTATTGTCTATCTGTAGCGCTTTGAAAAGCATATGGGTTCCCTGCCGTATTGATTTTTATCTTCCGATTTTATTACTAACACAGAAGGCCGGTCTAATCAATTGATATTTTGCAGACTATAGTCTGTAGAGACTGATAAAAAATTATGCCATGTTGCAACACCAATAGGGAGGCTTTTATTGTGACGACGGAAAAAGTATTTGGGCGGGTGCTTCGTGAATTCAGGACGATCAATGGGCTATCCCAGGAAAAATTATCCCAGGAATGCGGTTTAGATCGCAGTTATATATCCCTTCTGGAAAGAGGGCTGAGGCAACCGAGCCTTACAACGATTCTGCTACTTTCCAGGGTTTTGAATACCACTGCCGCCGGTATGATCCATGAGGTAGAGGAAATTTTAAATGAAGATACTCAAAACAGAATTTCTGATAAAAAGAAGTGAGTTTCCCAACTCAAAGGAATTTGAAACCATACTGGCTGAAATTTATAAAGCGATTTCTTCCATAGCATGGCCCTTGGACAGCGGAAAATTTACCTTATATCCTGAAAAGCAGGCAAGCGGAGTTGTTCCCATAAAACAGAATTTTATTAAATCCCTTGGGAAAAATGGGGATGTATCATCTTCTTTTTCCTGAAGGACTGGAGATCTGCCCCAATTTAAGCGAGGTATATGAACTTGCGCTTGCCTATTATGAAAGCCGGATACTGACGACAAAAGAACTCATCGACAACAGCGCTTATTTTGTAAAAGCGAATAACGAGCTTACCCGCCATTATTTTATCTGTACCGGAGACCCGGTCAAGATCCCCGATTATTCCTCATCACGATTGAAATCGTTTTTTGTTCAAAACCAATTCAGAACAGGCTATGCCACCCACGGATTTTTCCCATACCGGGGGAAATTTCATCCCCAGATGATCAGCCGTTATAAATATAATGGGGGTTAAACCCGGCGATACGCTCCTTGACCCGATGATGGGTTCGGGAACGGCTCCTGTGGAGGCCTGCTTAATGGGGATAAAGGCGATAGGTGTGGATTCAAGTCCATTCTGCAGGTTCATGGCGCAAGCAAAATTCGATGCATTAACCATCAACCCTGAAGATCTGGAAAGGTTTATGGGTAAGGCTGAAATCCTGTTTTCAGATTTCAAGGCTTGCCCTGCCGTATTCGATCAACAAAAGGCTTTATTTTTAGAAAAATACCCAGAGATAGAAAAAATTGAATGGGAAAAAATTTTCAATATGCTTTTCCTGGCGTTTCTTGACAGCGATGGGTATGCGCAAAGAAGCAACCGGAAAACGCATTTGGAATATTTTCAATCCATCTTTGAGCGCTATTCTGCTGCAGTAAAAAAAATTGCAGGTGTTTTGAGTCATTTCAATATGATACCTGCCCAAGCCATTCCGGCTCAAGGAGACGCAAGACATCTTGATATTGAGGCAAACAGCATAGACGGAATTATTTTTTCACCCCCCTATAGTTTTGCCATTGATTATCTGGAGAATGATCTTCCCCATTTAAAATATTTTGAAACAAATATTCCAAAATTAAGTGAAACCATGATTGGAATGAGGGGAAAATCTTTAAAAGAAAAATACGGATTATATCTGGAAGATATGGAAAAAGTCATATCGGAATGTTCCCGTGTCCTGAAAAAAGGCCGGATGTGCAGTATCATCATCGGAACCAACGACAACCAGTTGAGCAAGGCCTTAAACATTCAAAAAGAGGCCGTTGTCGGCCTGCATAAAGTCGTTACGGAAATTGGAAAACAAAAAGGCCTTGTTCATGTCAGGTCCCTTCCCCGGCAGATCGTCGGCATGGCCAATACCATGCGCCAAGAATATATTGTGATCCTCCGGAAGCAGGAAGGACAGATAAACTAATCAAACTACGGCCTGGGGAAAATCATTTCTTTTTCAAAATTTCTTCCGGCCATTTTTCCCTGACCCCTTCCTCTCCGGTATAATAGGGAACCTTTGGATACGGTCTGATAGCCTTTGGGCGACCGCAGGGTCGCTTTTCCCTCCAGTATGACGAACAGTTCTTCGGCATTAC
>JAABTB010000443.1 GCA_011390085.1 Desulfobacula sp. | reverse complement strand
TTTCCGTAAAAGATCTTCATGGTTGTCAAACCCGGTCAAAACCCCGATGGTTTTCATGCCTGCGGCTTTGCCGGCAACCATATCAATGGAAGTATCCCCCACATAGGCACAGACATCACCTTGAATCCCCATTTTTTCACAGCAAAGAATCAAAGGATCCGGATGGGGCTTTTTCCGGGCTGCATCCCCGGCTGAAATCACTACTTCCACAAGACTGGCAACCCCGGCCTGTTCCAGGATTTTCATCTTATCTTTTATATTTTTCTGCGGGGTCGAGGTCACAATGCCGATCCTGACACCGCAGGCATGAAGCAGCCGAAGCACGGCCCCGGTATCGGAAAACGGCCGGACGTTTTCCAAAAAAAACTCCGAATAAGCCGCCTCAATGATCTTCCAGGCCTCCGCTTTGGTTTCTTCCAGGGTTTTACCCGTTGCTGCCGTAAGGATTTCTTCCCATTGGAATGAATCATTCTGTGCGGCCTTTAAAATCTTTAATCGCGGCACCTTTGGCAACCCCAAACGCTCCAGAGCGATTTCCACGATTCGGTAATAGGATTCAATGGAATCAATAAGGGTGCCATCAAGATCAAAGATTACCGCTTCCAGGTCAAAAAGAGGATAAATCCCGGTCAGAGAAGCTTCCAATCCGCTGCACAGCTTCACCTCCACCCGATCCCCGTCCGTCAGGGCCAGGATATCCCTTAGCCGCAACGGCGCCAGGATTTCCATGACATGGCGGCCGTGAATGGCCACAGGATCATCCGGCCGGATCAATGCCCCTTTTACGGGACCAATCCATACCGGCAAAGCCCGTGATGAACAAAAAGTCTCATCCGCCGGAACCAAGTCTTTCCATTCTTTGCTTAAAAGAGTGTCAAGACATTCAATATCATCCGATTCAATCTCAAGATTGAGGGTCCCGGGAAAAGGGGCGAATCCGAATTTTTCCCTGCACTGCTTTATAACCCAGGGAAGCGCTGTAAAAAAAGCGGCCTTGTTTGCCCCTGAAAACACTTTGCCGGATATCACAACCATATTATTCATGTTGATCTTTCTGAAACCATTTCTTTTTTTGAAAGTCATCCGGAGTTAAGGCTTCCCTCTGACCGAGCATGGTATGAAGCCGCTTTAAAATCTCATGATCTTTTTCAAGAAAGGCCTCAAAGGAACTGATGGCCCGGTTCAAAGTCAAGTCAAGCCGGGGCCGGATTTCTTTCATCACACCCTCAGGTAAAAGCCTGTAAGCCACAAAAAGATTTTCAGTCCAGATATCCAGGGCTTTTTGATCCATCTCTGCCATACTTTTTTTCTGATACACATAGCCCTCAAGAGCGCCAATGGATGCGGAAAATTCATAAAGCTGAGTATATATATGCATGCTTTTTCTCTTTTTTTAAAATACCTATCGTATCCCCAAACCTGTGCCAAGTCGGATCACCGATCTTCATTGAATTCAACAAGAATATGAGCAAGACCGGACAAAGAAGATATCTGGAATCTGGCCATACTGCCATCTTCACCGGTCACCCGGCTTTCTCCGCCGGAAAGAAAGCAGGAACTCATGGGAACGGCCTGGGCCGCCAGGATATCATTGATGGAATCGCCGATGAAAAGGGCCCGGTCCGGGGGCACCCCGAGCCGTTCAAGAGCAAGAATCAATCCCTCCGGAGAGGGTTTGATATAAGAGACATCATTTCTTGACAGGATAATCTCAAAATAACCGGATAGGTTGTACCGGGACAGAACATTGACCGCGGCGTATGCCCCGCAGTTACTGACTACGCCCAGGCGGTATCCGGATGTGGCAAGGGTGTCCAGCAGGGAAAGGGTGTCGGGATAGGGAGTCCAGCGGCTCAGGGCATCTCTGTCGTATTTGTCATAGATGACCCCGAGCTGGTCAAACAACCGGGCGGATTTTTCGGGATCCCAGTCTTGGGTCAGGTCCCGGGTGGTGTTGAACAGGTCGGCATAATCGGGGGAAGGGCTGTATCGTCGGGTATCAATGCCCGAGGCAGCAAGGACGGGAAGAATTTCCCGGACCGCCTCATCCAGGCGCCATTGAAAATCCACCAGGGTTCCTTCAAGATCAAAGAGGATAAGGTCAAACATCCTGTTATTCATCATGGGGAATCTTAAAGCTTTTCAATTTTAAACAGAACCGGCCTGAACCAGTCGGTACACCCCGACACCGTTACCCCTTTTTGGCCTATCCAGGGAAATTGGGCGCCGCTGATAATGGCCAGGATATCCTGCCGGATATCGGCCCAGGCCCAGGGGCAGAAATTTTCCGGCATGTCCCACTCTGTATAGGCTAAAAATTCATCCCCCTCCTTTACCTTGCTGCAGAGGGTATGGTTTTTCATTTCCAGGTTCATATAGACAT
>JAABTB010000047.1 GCA_011390085.1 Desulfobacula sp. | reverse complement strand
CCGTATTAACCGGCGGCCAGGTGGTTTCAGAAGATATCGGAATAAAACTTGAAAATGTTACGCTTGAAGACCTGGGCCAGGCCAAATCCATCACCGTGGATAAGGACAACACCACCATCGTTGATGGGGCAGGCTCCAGAGAAGCCCTTGAGGGCAGAGTCAAAATGATTCGGGCTCAGGTGGAAGAAACAACTTCCGATTATGACAGGGAAAAACTCCAGGAAAGACTTGCCAAGCTGGTTGGCGGTGTGGCAGTCATTAATGTCGGCGCTGCCACTGAAACCGAAATGAAGGAAAAGAAAGCCAGAGTGGAAGACGCGCTTAATGCAACCCGTGCAGCCGTTGAAGAAGGCATTGTTCCCGGTGGTGGAGTTGCTCTTGTCCGTTGCATCAAGGCCCTTGAGGAACTTAAACTTGAAGGTGAGGAAAAATTGGGTGTGGCGGTTATTGCAAGAGCTATTGAAGAACCTCTTCGCAAAATTGCTGAAAACGCCGGTGTGGAAGGCTCTGTTGTTATCAATAAAGTTAAAGAGGGTGAAGGCGCTTATGGTTACAATGCCCTGACGGATGTTTACGAAGATCTGATTGCAGCAGGTGTTATTGATCCGAAAAAAGTGGTTCGTTTCGCACTTCAGAATGCAGCCAGTGTTGCATCCGTTATGTTGACAACTGAGGCCATGATTGCCGATAAACCGGAAGAGAAATCAGCCGGAATGCCTGGTGGAATGCCCGGCGGCGGAATGGGTGGAATGGGCGGAATGGGCGGAATGATGTAATCCGTCATTAAAATGACCCGACTCGTTTGAGTATATTTAGGCTCCTGCATATTCATTGTGCAGGAGCCTTGCCAATTTTGGGCGGAATAGAGGATAAAAGCCTTTTGTCCCAAGGGAAAAGGCTTTAATAAGCTTGACATGGGAACTCTGCTCGTATACTAAAGTCTATGATTTTTTTGTTTTACTCATATCAGGAAGGTAAGCTGTAAGAGAGGTTATATGGCCACTGAAAGTATTGGGCTGTTTTATATGCTGAGTGAAGCAGGTCCGATTGTTAAGTTTGTCATGCTGCTGCTGCTGTTTTTTTCAATAACATCATGGGCGATCATCTTTATAAAAGTCAGGTATATCCGCAAAGCATTTAAAGATTCCGTCGAATTTACGGATATTTTCTGGCAATGTCGGAACCTTGCCGATGCCTTTTCAAAGGCAAAAGCATTAAGATCAAGTCCCCTGGCAAGAATTTTCATTGCCGCCTATATGGAAATGGCAAGGTCAGACGGCAAGGAAACCAGAAAAACAGGCATGAAAAAAACAGAAGGGACCTATTTACAGAACATCGGAAGCATTAACCGGTCTTTGAAAAGATCTATGAATGTTGAGAATCGACGATTGGTTCAGTTGGTCCCCTTTCTTGCAACGGCAGGAAATACAGCTCCGTTTATCGGTCTTTTCGGGACGGTCTGGGGGATTATGGATACCTTTCAGGGGATTGGTTTGAGCGGGTCTGCAAGCCTTGCCGTTGTTGCTCCCGGTATTTCCGAAGCCTTGGTGGCAACGGCAGCAGGACTGGCAGTGGCAATCCCCTCAGTAATTGCATATAATTTCTTTAATGACCGGATTCGGGTTCTGGATTCTGAGATGCAGAGTTTTTCTTCAGATGTCTTAAATATAATGGAACGTGATATCCAAAAGCAAATGGAGGAGTAATGCAAGCAGGTTCAGGTAATGGCCAATTCATGTCTGAAATTAATGTCACGCCTTTTGTGGATGTCATGCTGGTGCTTCTGATCATTTTTATGGTCACGGCCCCCATGATGGTGCAGGGAGTAGATGTTAATTTGCCCAAAGCGACTGCAAAAGCCTTAAAAAGCAGCGAGGAACGCCTGATTATTTCCATTGATAATGAAATGAAAGTGTATATCAATGAGCAGGTGGTCAGTGTCGAATTTCTGACTCAGAAACTTACGGCCATACTTGAAAACTTAGAAAATAAGGATGTATATCTTAAAGCGGATAAAGAGATTCCCTATGGAGTAGTCGTTAATGTTATTTCCAAGATCAAAAAGGCGGGTGTTGACAGTCTTGGGATGATCACGCTACCGGATAATGAAGATGAGTCCTGATAAACAGGTATGAGTTCCCTGGAAAGTTTCAAAAAGAAAAAGGCATCTCTTCCATCATCCCCCATGGATCAGGATAGAAGAACCGGGATTGCTTTTTTAATTGTTTCGATTGTGGTTCATGGTTTGTTTTTCGGCAGTCTTATTTTTTTTCAGGATTTTCATTTTGCCGGATCCATGCCCCCGGTTATTCAGATCGACCTTGTTTCTTTTTCACCGGTTATAGGATCGGATAAACCGGGAGGGGGCGGGGGTGGTCAGGAGATTGAGGACGAAAAGGAAGAGATACAAAGCGAAAACCAGGAAGCAGGGCCACCTGTCCAGCCGGCTGAAGTAGAAAAAGAGGAGCCGCCCCCTGTTATCAAACCGGATATCAGTTTGAAAACAAAGCCTAAAGATTTAAAAACCCTTTTGGCAGAGCAGGAAAAAAAGATCAAGGAAGAGGAAAAGAAAAAAGAGGAAAAAATTGATAAAAAACCTCCCCGGACGGAAGCCGATGCCTCAAAAACAACGGCCAAAGCAAATGACAAAGCGGATGAGAACAATATGTCCGAAATTTTAGGCCGTCTGCGCAAGAAGGTAGCTGAACAGGGCAAATCAAGGCAAGGGGATGGCGGAGAGGGTGAAGGCAAAGGGGGATCTCCGGAAGGAACTGGTATAGGCGGTTCCACTCCCTTACAGATTTATCTGATGGAGATTGGATCTCGAATTCAGCAGAACTGGGTGTTTAATGAGAGTCTTGCCAGAATGGACCGGAATCTGGAGGTTAGGATTATTATCAAAATCTTGAAAAGCGGAGAAATAAGGGATATTATTTTTGAGACACGATCAGGGAATCCATATCTGGATGAATCTGCAAAAAAAGCGATTTTGAAGATCAATCCTTTAAAGCCATTACCGCCGGGAATGTATTCCTATGATCTGGGGTTGATTTTTACCCCTCAAGGATTGAAATAAAATCTTAATACTAAAAACAATATGGTATTTTTTATGATGAAAAAAAATGCGCTACAGGGTTTATTTTGTGTTCTGCTTATCGTGTGTTTCCGGGTACCGGTTTGCTATGGCGTTACGTATATCAATATCAGCAATCCGTTGTTGAAAAAATCACCCATTGCCGTGCCGGACTTTAAAGCCTTTAGCAACAGTGCGGAAGAAGTAAAGGATGGAAAAACCGCGGTTCAGATACTCAATGAGGCATTGAATTTTACAGGCTATCTGAAAACCATGGACCCGGTGGCGTTCCTGGCCAATCCGGCTCAATCCGGGATCCAGCTCTCTGAGATCAATTTCAGAGATTGGACCGGAATAGGTGCTGAATTATTAATAACAGGCGGAGTCCTTGTCGAAAGTCCGGGAAATGTTAAATTTGAATTGCGGCTTTTTGACACCTTTAATTCCAAACTTCTGGTGGGGAAGGTATATACCGGCCCCGAATCACAGATCCGCAGAATGATTCATATGTTTTGCAGCGAAATATCCTTTGTGCTGACAGGGAAATACGGGGTCTTCAATACTGAAATAGTCTTTGTTTCAACTGTAGACGGGAATAAGGAAATATTTACGTGTGATTTTGATGGCCAGAATATAAAACAGATAACCTCGCATAAAAGTATCAGCCTCTCTCCATCCTGGTCATCGGATGGGAAATGGCTGGCTTATGTTTCCTATGCAAAGGGAAAACCAGATCTTTATATTAAGAATCTTAAAGAAAATCGGGGGGCTATCGTTAATTTAAAAGGAATGAATATCTCACCGGACTGGATGCCGGGCCAGCTTAAACTCGCAGCCGCATTAAGTTTTTCAGGGGATCAGGAAATTTATCTATTGACCATCAATGGAGAAGTGATTAAAAGATTAACGGATAGTTTGGGGATAGATGTATCACCAAAATTTTCACCGGATGGTCAGAAAATTGCGTTTACATCAAAACGTGCAGGAACTCCCCAGATATATATTCAGGATATTGGCTCCGGAAGCGTTAAACGGCTGACGTTTGAGGGTTTAAACAATACCTCGCCGGCCTGGTGCCCGGATGGTAAAAAAATTGCCTATGTGGGCATAGAGAAGAATCGAATCAATATTTTTGTGATGAGTATTGACTCAGGTGTTCCGGTTCAGTTGACTGCGGATTCAGGTGATAATGAAGATCCGGTCTGGTCACCTGATGGAAGTATGTTGGCCTTTACGTCAACACGTGAAGGGGATATACCAAGGATCTTTGTCATGAATGCGTCAGGGACCGACCAAAGGAGGCTTTTGAGCATGAATGGCAAGCAGACCCAGCCGGACTGGTCAATTTCAGATAGTACAAGAGAAGGTATGTAGTATTTAATAATTAAAGGGGGAAAAATGAAAAACAAATTGTGGTTAAATGTATTGATGGCAGTTCTTGTTTCAGGTCTTTTCCTGACGGTTTCATGTGCAAAAAAGGCAGTGGTTTCTGATGCCGGTACAGTATCATCAGGCGCAGCAACAACGGAAGATCCTAATGCAAAGGCAAAAATTGAGGCTGAAAGACTTGCCGCAGAAAAAGCAGCAAAAGAACGAGCAGCAAAAATTGCTGCAGCAAGAAAAGCGTTTGAAAACGAGGACGTCCATTTTGACTTTGATAGTTCAGAATTGACAGCCGCTGCAAAAGCTTTGTTAAAAGACAAAGCAGCATGGTTAACGGAAAATGCTTCCGCAGCAGTCACCATTGAAGGTCATTGTGACGAACGCGGTACAACCGAATACAACCTTGCCTTGGGTGACCGTCGTGCAACTTCTGTAAAAGCCTACCTGGTAGATTTGGGCGTAGCTGCGTCCCGTATGAACACTATCAGCTACGGCGAAGAAAAACCAGTTGATACAGGAAAAACAGAACTCGCCTGGGCCATGAACAGGCGCGCTCATTTTGCCGTTAAGTAGTCGATTGGATATTCGTTAATAAGTTCAGGCGTAATGCTTTTATGGATAAAGTATTGCGCCTGAATCATTAAGACCTTTTGACTGATGGAGTTGGGTTATGAAAATTTATCATTTTTTTTGTATTGTAATCGGTTTTTTTGTTTTTTACGGATGTGTTGAGTCCCAAAATTTTGTAGCCCTTGAAAACCGGGTGGCTGCAATGGAAATGGAAAGGAAAAAACAATTAAATGCGCAGACTGAAAAAGATAAAGAGATTGAAACCATTCAGGAAAAAGTGAAAGAAGGTATCAGGCCTGAAGATTATGCGGATATGAAATACGATATTAAGATCCTGAAAGAAAATAATCAAAGGCTTGAGAACGCTTTGGAAGAAATCAATCATAATCTTGGAAATTACAGTAAAAAGGATAGGGAAGAGCTTGAAAAGCGACTCGAAAGACTAGATAATGCGATTTCCCAGAATTATGAAAAATTGGTTGAGCTGGAAAAGTATCTGGGCCTTGAACCATCCCGTGCGGCAGATGCCTCCCCAGGAGAGAAATCTTCTGAAAATAGGACGGTAGATGAAAACAAAGCTGAAAACAGACCCCCTGTTTCAGTCGAACCCAAAAGCGAAAATGAAGAACAGGAATTATATGCATCTGCAAAAAAAATGTTCGATGAGGGGGATAAAGCCAATGCGCGCAATCAGTTTGAAGAGTTTATAAAAAAATATCCCAAGTCTGATAATGCCGATAATGCAAGATTCTGGATTGCCGAAAGCTATTATTCTGAAAAATGGTTTGAAAAAGCAATTCTTGAATATCAAAAAGTTCTTGAAAACTATCCAAACAGCAATAAGACTGCCGCATCAAGGCTTAAACAAGGTTATGCATTTGCAGAGCTGGGTGAAAAAGCCAATGCAAGGCTAATCCTTAATGAATTGCTGAAAAAACATCCGGATTCAAATGAGGCAAAATTTGCTAAGGAAAAATTAAAAAGCTTACAGTAAATGTATTATTCCCATGATTAAAGTAGTAGGGATTGATCCGGGTCTTGCGGGCACGGGGATAGGTGTCATCCAGGGAAGTCAGAGGGATATTCTGGGGTATTCTTTTGGCAGTATCGCAACAGGGGCAAAAGATCCGATTCATTTCAGGCTTAACGAGATTTATTCCAAAACTCTGGAATTCCTCTGTGAACAGAAACCTGATTATGTGATCATAGAGGATATTTACTCCCTTGAAAAATATCCTGAATCCGGTATCATGCTCGGTAAAGTGTCAGGGGTTATTCTGCTGGCAGTCTATAAGGCAGGCTTAAATATGGAAGAGATCCCTGTCCGTGAGGTAAAGAAAATCATTTCCGGAAATGGAAATGCCGACAAGCACCAGATGGAACGGGCCATTCGAAATCAGTTGAACCATGGTCAGCCCATCCGCCCTTTTCATGCGTCAGATGCATTGGGGCTGGCGTTAACAGGATACTACAGGTATAAAAACAGGCCATGATCGGATACCTTGAAGGATCCATTCTGCATTTTGAATCGGACGGTATTTTATTATTGGCCGGCCATATCGGCTATGAAGTATTTTTGAACCCCCAGGTTCTAGAGAAAATTAGATCACAACATTCCCATAACGACATTATTGCGCTCTATATTTATTATCATCAGACCGAACGTCAGCCCAAACCGGTTCTGATCGGTTTTCAATCCCTTGAGGATAAAGCTTTTTTTCAGGAATTTATCACTGTTGATGCCATTGGTCCCATGAAAGCGGTAAAGGCTATGGGTAAGCCCATAAGTGATATTGCACTGGCCATTGAAAAAAAAGACACCCATTTTTTGGCAGGGTTGAATGGAATCGGAAAGCGAACGGCTGAAAAAATCATTGCAACCCTGAATGGAAAAGTTGAAAGATTTATTTCTGCTGTTGAAGGCCATGACTCGGCTGACACTCCCCCTATGACCGATGATATCAGGGATATCCGTCAGCAGGTCGAAGATGTTTTGGTAGAACAACTGGGCCATTCCCTTGCATCAGCAAAAAGGATGGTCAAGGAAGCCTTTGAAAGAAACCGGGCGATTTCAACACCTGAAGAACTGTTTGATGAAATTTATCAGGAGAACCGATAAATATGGGAGACTCAATACTTTCTTATTCTTCTGATGATTCGGATAGAAAAGGGATCGTCACATCAAAAAAGACAGTGGAAGAGCTGTCTTCCGATATCATTTCTTTAAGGCCCACCTGTTTTGAGAATTATATCGGTCAGAAAGATACTGTTGAAACTCTGAAAATTGCCATTCAGGCAGCCAAGATGAGAAATGAGCCCCTGGAGCATATTCTTCTTCATGGCCCACCCGGGTTGGGGAAAACAACAGTGTCCCACATCATTGCCAATGAAATGGGTAAGAATCTGACCGTCACTTCAGGCCCGACCCTGGAAAAAGGCGGGGACCTCATCGGGATTCTGACCAATCTGGGTGAGGGGGATATCCTTTTTATCGATGAAATCCATCGAATCCCAAAAATTGTTGAAGAATTTTTATACCCTGCCATGGAAGATTTTGCCGTTGATTTTATTTTTGATAAAGGAATTCATGCAAGAAGTCATCGGTATCGCCTGAAACAATTTGTTCTGATCGGAGCAACGACCCGCGTGGGTCTGTTGTCTTCTCCGTTAAGGGATCGATTCGGAATTTTTCGTACCCTTGATTTTTATTCCCCGGATCAATTAATAGTGATTGTCAAACGATCTGCGGCTATTTTAAATACCATTGTTACTGATGATGGTGCAAAGGAACTCGCCGAGAGATCCAGAGGGACTCCAAGAATTGCCAACCGGCTTTTAAAAAGGGTCAGAGACTATTCGCTGGTTAAATCCCATGGGAGAGTCACCCTCGAAAGTGTTAAGGCTGCACTCAGTCTTGAGGGTATAGACCATCTGGGATTAACCTCGCTTGACAGAAATTATTTAAAAACGATCCTGGATTTTTACAAGGGAGGTCCGGTCGGGATTGAAGCCATTGCCGCAACATTGCAGGAAGAAACCGATACACTGGTGGATGTGGTTGAACCGTTTTTGTTAAAAATCGGTTTGGTCCTTCGAACCTCCAGTGGCAGAAAAACCTCGGAGAAAGCATTCGATCATCTTAAGCTTTATCCATAAACAAAGGGTCTATTTCAAAGATTGATGGAAACGAAAACAAATATACAAAAACAATTAGGGTTATATCTGCTCATTTTATACTTGGCCGGTATTTTATTTTGTTCAGAACTTTTTGCAGAAAACCATATCCACCCGTCTGAAATTATTAAGCTGCCGGAAAACGAGAATGCCATTTTAATTGAAAAGAAAAATCAAATGCTGTTCCTATACCGTTCCAAAGCCGGTGAGGTCCAGATTCAATATAAAATTCCCTGTTCCACCGGAGAAAGGGCCGGAGTGAAGCAGAAAGCCGGTGACCGAAAAACGCCGGAGGGGATTTATTTTTTAAAGGATGAGTATGAAGATCAATACTTGTCCCCGATATATGGGACCAAGGCCTTTCCTCTGGATTATCCGAATCTGATGGATAACAGACTCGGCAGAGACGGCTCAGCCATTTGGATACACGGCACCAATAAAGTTTTAAAGCCCATGGATTCCAACGGCTGTATCGCACTGGAAAATTCAAATATTCAAAAATTGGCTGAATCCATAACCCTGGACTCAACTCCGGTTATCCTGGTCGAAGAGGTCAGGAAAATAGACAGGGAAACGCTTGCCAAACATGAACAAGAGATCAGTTTCATGCTGGATCAATGGCTTCAATCCGTTGAAAAAGGAAGCTATCATGAGTATTTGTCCTTTTATTCCGATGAATATCTTCCGGAGATCGGCTGGTGGACAAAATGGATGCAAATACGCAAAGAGTCTTCCGGAAACGGTTCAGGTTTCAAAATAGAAAGGGACATGACCGGCATTTATTATCAGGATCATGTTTTTGTGGTGTTGTTTGACTTTTCGTTAACAAAAGACAATGAAAAAATCCTGTTAGGGAAAAGAAAATTGTTTCTTGAAAAAAAGGGGCAAGCCTATAAAATTATTGGAGAGGCCTTTCAAAATATCTCAAAGGAATTTATGGCTTCTCAAACGCCTTTACTTGCAGCCGCTTTAAAAGCCGGAAAGCTCGCCTCAAAACCGGAACCGGCAGTGGAGACAAAGCCGATAACGGCATCCAAACCCGCCAAGGAAGACAAACCTGTTCCAACAACCCGGCCTATTCAGGAAACAGTCAACCAGTGGTTGGCAGCATGGTCTGCAAGAGATATGGACAAATATGCGTCTTTTTATGCGAATCATTTTTATTCTGACGGGATGAACAAGAAGAATTGGGTTGCACGCAAGAAAAGCATTGCCGGAAAAAATGCGTTTATTAAAGTGACAGGTAAAAAATTCCAGATCAAGCAGACAAATGATACATGCGAGGTTATATTTTTTCAGGATTATAAATCCAGTGGATTATCAACCCAGGGTGTAAAAAAATTAAAATTGACCAACAAAGGCGGATCATGGAAGATATATCAAGAGAGCTGGAACGTGAAATAGCCAAATCCAGACCCAAACCTTTCAGGAAGAATAGAAAAATAAAAATTCTGATTGTGGACAATTTTGGAAAGGTCATATCCGGCAATCATATAAAAAATATATTTATGGTTTTATTTTTTATCAGTATTGTGATGTTTTTCACTTCAACCGTTTTGTTTTACAAATCTTTTGTTTTCTCCCGGGAGGCGCTTTCCTATAAAGATCGCCTCATTTCGGCTGAAGAAAAACTTGATGAATTGACCAGTGAAAAAGAAGTATTGATGGCAAGGCTTGTGATTCTTGGAAAAGAGCCGGGTATCGAAAAAAAAATGGAAAATAATGAAGGAAAAACATCAGATTCTCAGCATGATACGGAAAAAGAAAAATCCGCCGATCTTCCAGGTGCTACTTTAACTGACCCGGCGGCAATGGAGGCTGCCACTAACCAAACAACAGAAACCAAGGCAATAAATAAAACAGTTTTAATTGAGAAATTTGCCGTAATTAGAAACAAAGAGGGAAAAGACTTATTGGTAAGATTTGATATCAGAAATATTTCAAAAGGTCAGGGAGACGTTTCTGGAAGAATATTTACAGTTTTAAAACCGGACAGCGCCATTGAAAATGACTGGCTTGTTGTGCCGGCCACAGCCCTTAAAAGTGGGATTCCATCAGAATATCAAAAGGGACAGTATTTTTCCATTGCTTACTTTAAACCCGTAAAATTCAGAATAAAAAGTAAAATCAATCCTGATTTTTATAAAAAGGCATCCATTTTTATTTTTAATAGTGAGGGCGAACTTATTTTTGAAAAATTGATTGATATCACTGAGGATGAGTAAGCCCTTGAAAAAAAAATATTCAATTATAAAGGGAATCCTTGTTTTTCTGTTTTCCTGTTCATTTCTTCTTTGCGGTCAAGCATTGTCCAGCCAGAAGACCCACACGGTTTTTTTTGAAGGTGAGGAAAATGAGCTCCATGTGTATCGGATCAAGGGGACCCAACCCGGGAAAACATTGCTCATCATCGGCGGAATTCAGGGCGATGAGCCGGGGGGATATCTTGCAGCGGATTTTTATGCGGACTTTCTGCTTGAAAAAGGGAATCTCATTGTAGTCCCAAGGGCAAATTTCCCCTCTATTTTGAAAATGGAAAGACAGATTAATCAGGATATGAATCGAAAATTCCTGGATGATAATATTTCCAATTATGAAACAAAGGTTGTCGGTGTTCTGAAAAAGCTCATTTGTGAAAGCGATTGTTTTTTGAATCTTCATGAAGGATCAGGATTTTATTCCCGGGACTGGGAGAGTGAAGAAAG
>JAABTB010000442.1 GCA_011390085.1 Desulfobacula sp. | reverse complement strand
CTTGATCCCCAGTTTCAGCAAACTGTAAAGAATGGCAACGGCCTTTTGTTCATACCAGGAGATGATAAAAGACAGGGGCAGTCCGTTGACATCCGTATCAAAGGCCTTGGTCAGGGCCACGGCGATCTGCACGGCGGAATGGGCGTCATTGCACTGGCCCACATCCAAAAGCCTCGGGATGCCGTTAATATCACCCAACTGATGTTTGAAAAACTTGAACTTACCACACGCCAGGGTGAGGATAATACTGTTATCCGGTGTTTTTTCAACAAATTCAGTATAATAATTTCTGGATTTTTTTACACCGTCACACCCCCCAACCAGGAAGAAATGACCGATGGAACCGTCTTTTACACCGGCAACGATTTTGTCGGCCACGCCAAGAACGGCTTTGTGTCCAAAACCCACCAGAATTTCCATATCCTGTTTGTCTTCTGCATAACCGGGCAGTTCAAGTGCCCTGTCAATCAGCGGTCCAAGATTGTTTTTGTTCAAATGCGTCAGGCCCGGCATTCCAACCGTACCCGAAGTGAAGATATTTTTCTTATACTCTTGTTTTGGTTTCTGAATACAATTGGAGGTCATGAGGATGGCGCCCGGAAAATCGGTAAATTCTTTTTTCTGGTTTTGCCAGGCGGTGCCGTAATGGCCGTAAAAATGGGGAAAACGTTCTTTTAATTTCGGATAGCCGTGGGCCGGTAGCATTTCGCCGTGGGTGTAGACATAGATGCCTTTGTCTGCACTGGCCTTTAAAACTGCCTCAAGATCAATAAAATCATGGCCCGATACCAGAATCGCTTTTCCTTTTTTGACGCCAAGGGGAACCTTTGTGGGGACGGGGTCGCCATACGCCCCGCTGTTTCCAAGGCTCAACAGCTCCATGGCCCGCAGGTTCTTCTCACCGCATTCAAGGACCAGTCCGAGATATGCATTTGCATCCAGGGTTTTATCTTCCAGAGCGGCAAGCCCCCGGTGAACAAATTCATAATTGCCTTCATCTTCCTGGCCATGCTCTGCTGCATGATCGGTGTAGGCGGCCATCCCCTTGATGCCGAAAAGAAGCATGTGTTGAAGGGATCTTAAATCCGGGTCCGTATCCGGATCTGCCATCAGACCGTATTGTTTGCCTTGTTTGACCATGCCGTCCACGGAGGGTTTGAGTTTCAGCGTCAGCGTGTCACTGTTTGATGAAATAGCACCGCCTGCATCTTTTACCCGCTTGATCATCTTGTCTCTCAATGCGACGGATTCCTGGAGAAGGTCTTCAAACCGGTAAGGGTCAAATTCAACATTGGTCAGCGTTGAAAACATGGCCATGCAGGTAAACTGGTTGGTTTCAGAGTCAGTGATATTTACCTTCCGGCCGGCAGCAGCCGCAATGGAGACTCCTTTCAGCGTATGGATCAAAAGGTCCTGGAGTGCTGCAACATCAGGGGTCTTCCCACACACGCCGATTTGAGTACATCCTTTTCCGCCCATGGTCTGTTCACACTGGTAGCAGAACATTTCATTTTGATTTGTATCTGTTGCAGCAAAAAGTCTGCTTGAAGATAAAAAAGAAGGAAGGAATGCTGATGCAGCAATTCCCACCGTACTCTTTTTGATAAAATTTCTTCTTGATACGCTCTTTTTTTTCATTGTCTTTCCCCTTTGCTATTGAACGTTTGTAAGCCACAATGTGGTACACCATTTGGGCTTACTATGCTGGATAAAAAGACAACTATCCTTGATCTATATCAATTTTTGAAATTTTCTTTAGATGATGCAAGAATCTTCTTGATTCAGAATTTTCAGCCTTATTTTATCTATTCAGAAGGGGGGGGGCTTATTTTCAATAAAATGATTGCATTCTATAAATCAGTGAAAAAATCCCATTAGAAGTTGGTTTTCTAATGGGATTTAATTTGATACAAAGGATTTTCATAAGATATTAATCTTATGAAGACCGGATTGGTTTTCCGGCAAGAGGGTTGTAGATTTTCATAATTGCAAATTTAATGACATCTACAGTCTTGGCATTGATTATAATGTCAAAAAGGATGTTTTCGGCATTTTCCGGAATGATGCAGCCATTCGAAGCATCAAAAGCCAGATTCGGAAACCCTTTTATGAGTTTCTTATGTTCCTTGTCACTGAAAGCAACCTGAATTGCCTTCTTGCCGTCAATCTCTTTGACCTGATCAGCCAAGTCAACGGATTCAATTTTTTTTAATCGTTCATCATTTAAGAAAATATTGATATTATATCCTGCCATACTAATAACCTCCTGTTGATTTCCTGATTTATTTTACCCCATAAACATAACCGTAAAAAATATTTCAATTTAAAATGGTTTTGCCTAAATAAAAATACAAAAATCAATCAAATAACTTCCATCTGAATTATTAT
>JAABTB010000441.1 GCA_011390085.1 Desulfobacula sp. | reverse complement strand
ATTGAAACTCCCTTGGTTAACAGCCATTGATCCTCAAAAACTTCAAGTTCGATTCGGTCTGTTTTGTTAAATACAAGAATTGTCGGAACGGCATCCAGTTTCAGATTCTTGAGAATCTGCTCAACGGTTTGTTTTTGCTGCTGATACCGCGGGTTACTGATATCAATGACATGAAGGATCACATCGGCATCCATGAGTTCATCCAGGGTGGCATGGAAGGCTTCCATGAGATCCTGGGGCAGATTTTGGATAAACCCGACGGTATCGGTAATGATAACCTCAATATCCTTTGGGAATCTTAACCGTCTGCTGGAGGGATCAAGAGTGGCAAAAAGGCGGTTGGCCGCAATAATATTGCTTTGGGTCAGGGTATTGAGCAACGTGGATTTTCCGGCATTGGTATAGCCCACAATGGAGATGACCGGTAATCCTTTCTTGTTTCTCCTGGATTTTTGCTGCCGGCGTTGTTTTCTGATCTTCTCTATTTCATTTTTTAATCGGTCAATTCTTTCCCTGACCCGGCGCCGGTTGAGTTCAAGCTTTGTTTCACCGGGTCCCCGGCCGCCGATACCACCGGTCAATCGTGACATGGCCGTATTTTTGGTAATCAACCGCGGCAGAATGTATTCCAATTGGGCAAGCTCCACCTGGAATTTGCCTTCTCTTGATTTTGCCTGTTTGGCAAAAATATCCAGTATGAGCTGAGTGCGGTCAATAACCTTCATTTCAACAAAATCCGTGATGGATCGGATTTGAGAAGCGGATAATTCCCTATCAAATATCAGCAGGCCGGCATGTTTCTGGATGGCCTGGATCACGATCTCGGATAATTTCCCTTTTCCCACAACATATTTGGGATCAATGAGTTTCCGTTTCTGGATGGCGGTTCCTATGATATTGATGCGGCTTGTTTTGCAGAGTTCTTTCAGTTCATCCAGGGAAGCGGCGGCATCCTTCTGATCCAGGGTCACGGCATTGATGAGAAAGGCATTTTCCCTGCCGGATTCGGGTTTGTACAAGGAATTTTTCCGGGTCAGTTCAGATTCCAGGTCCAGGATTTGAGAAAGGCAATTGGTTTTCAGATCTTCAATGGTGACAGGATTGAGAACCTTGTAAGGGTCTGCATCTTCATCCGGAAGAATATGGCCGGAATAAACCAATCCCGGTTCACCGTCGGACCGGATACCGACGGCGGTGATATAATCCAGCCGCAAAAGCGCAAGATCGGTCAGGTCATCCCGGGTCAGAGGCTCTTCTCTTAAATGGGTATGGACCAGCCTCAGGCCCTTTAATTTTCCCGGATGGGCCATATAATCGGAGAGTACCGGAATGACAATGCCCTGGGAATCTCCGACCATGACATGGACAATTTTTCCGTTCCGGTCAACCAGAATTCCGATCTGTCGTCGGATGTCATGGGAAAAACGGACAAGAGCCCGGACAAGTTCAGGATCAGCAATATATTCCGGCCGTGTCTGTTGCTGGTACAGGGTTTCTATGAGCTTGATCTGGGTATGTCGAAGGCCTTCGGTATTGCCGTAAACCTGGTTTTTCATTCAAGATCCTGAAAAGAGTCCGGAGAAAGCTCTTCAAAACGCGTGAATTGGCCTCGAAAATGCATCAGGGCCATGCCTGTAGCCCCGTTCCTGTTTTTGGCCACAATGATTTCAGCCATGCCTTTTTTAGGATTATCCGGTTCCTTGTTATAGACCTCATCCCGGTAGATAAAGGCAACAATATCGGCATCCTGTTCCAAGGCTCCCGACTCGCGGAGATCCGACAACATGGGGCGCTTGTCCGAGCGTTGTTCGAGCATTCGGTTCAACTGGGACAGGGCCATGATGGGCACATTCAGCTCTTTGGCCAGGGCTTTTAAGGATCTTGAAATTTCTGCAATTTCCAGATCTCTTCGATCCGTCCGGAACGGCGGTTTCATGAGCTGGAGATAGTCTATAACAATGAGACCCAGTTCATTGTGTTTCTGGCACAGCTTTCTCGCCTTGGCCCGTATCTCCATGGCCGTGATATTGGGGGTGTCGTCAATAAAAATCGGCAGGTCATTTAAGATACCGGCCGCATCGGTGGCATTCTGCCAGTCTTCCTGGCTGATAAAACCGGTTCTGAGCCGGTTGGAATCAATCTGGGCTTCCGAGGTCAGAAGTCTCATGGAAAGTTGCTCGTTGGACATTTCAAGGGAGAAAACAGCAACGGGTTTGCGTTCATGAAGGGCCACATTCCGGGCAATATTCAGGGCAAAGGCGGTTTTTCCCATGCTGGGCCTTGCAGCCAGAATAATCAAATCGGATTTCTGCAGGCCGGAGGTGATTTTATTGAGCCGTGGATACCCGGTGGAAAGCCCTGAAAGGCCGCCGGCTTTTCCCTGCTGGTCT
>JAABTB010000440.1 GCA_011390085.1 Desulfobacula sp. | reverse complement strand
ATCTGAGCTGTTCTAAAACAAAGACACCCGATTTTCATACCCTGTTGCTGAAATGAAGATTCCTGATTAACTAACTGCCGTTTTATGCCCAAACTTAAGGTCAAGTCAAGGAGATTTTAAATTCGTCTGAGAGAGGACAGGATCAATCCCAGAAGAATCAGAAGGCCACCCGAAAAATGATGAAAAAAAAGGGTTTCGTCCAGGAAGACATTGGCGATTCCAGCGGTGAAAATCGGCAATAAATACATGAAGACGGAAGCAACAGAAGCCCCAACCGTCCTGACCCCGTAATTCCAGAAAATATAGGAAAGAATGGAAGGAAAAATTCCCAGATATAAAAAAATTGAGATATTAACCCGATTCACCTCAAATCCCTTATAAACGACAAATTCCCAGGCATAAAAAGGCAGGATGCAGAGGGTGCCGAGAAAGATGAGAACGGTTAAAAAGGAAATGGGTGAGATATGGATCTGTCTTTTTTTCAGCAGGACGGAATAAAAGGCCCAGGATGCGATGGCAAAAACAATCAAAAGATCTCCCGGGTTAAAACTCAGGTTTAATAAAAGCTGCCAGGACCCCTTTGTGATGATCAAAAGCATTCCGATAATCGATACGAGTATCCCGATGGACTGCAAACAAAGGGGTTTTTCTTTGTTCATGACCCAGGAAAAAAGTAGGGTCATGACCGGCATGGTGGCGGCGACCAGAGATATATTGACGGCAGTGGTATATTTGGCCCCAAAATATAGAATCGAATTATAGGCCGCCACACTGGGAAGGGCTAAAACAAATAAAAACCCCAAATGCTGCCGAATCAGTAGGCTGTCTTTTTTCAGATGGGATACGGCAAAGGGCAGGATGATCATAAATGCAATAAGCCACCGGTAAAAAGAAAGGGCCATGGGTCTGATCTCCAGGACGACGGCTTTTGCAATCACGGTATTGACGGCCCAGAAAAAAACAGCCAGGGAAAGACCTGAATAGGCAAGCCATATCTTTGTCGGTTTAATTTCCGGTTTTCCCATCATTCCTGCTCATAACGGATTAAAAAAACAAATGTCCGCTCGTTCAGCTAAAATTCCCTGATCAAACAGGGAATCAAAGAACAGGCCCATGGCATGGACTTTTTCCGGGTCCAGATCGCAAAAGAGGAGATCGAAATATTCTCTGATACGGTTTTGATCCATATTTAGTTTTTTGGCGGAAACCTCCACAATTTGATCCAGGTGGTCATATCCGGAGGCCTTTGAAGCCATGAGCAAGTCGTAAATTTTTTGAACAAGCCGGGGATCAGATTCGGCAAAGGCACGTCTCACGACCCAGACCGCAAAGACAAAGGGAAGCCCCGTCATCTCAAACCAGAGGTGTCCTAAATCAATCACATATTCAAATTTTTTCTGCCAGGGAAGGGTCAGGGCCGTATCCCCGATGACCAGGGCAGCATCAACCTCACCCAGGACAGATTCAATATGGTTGACATCCCCGGTCTGAAAAACAGGATAAATCTTTTTCTGATGAAAGATCATTTTTAGAAAAGCCGCAGCCGAGGCCGAATCCCGGGTCAAGCGCACGGTTTTGCCGGAAAGCGCATCAATGGGGTAGCGACTGGCCAGGATGACACTCATGACCCGGCCGCGGCAGGAGATGGACAGGTCCGGGAGGAGCATCAGGTCCCTATGGTTCATGGCATAAAAGGCCGCTGAAATCGGGCTGATGGTGATCCCTCCTTCCATGATCTGCCGGTTCAAAGCCGAGGGCACATCCGGCACCATTTCCAGCCAATGGGGCAAAAGGCCGTTATCCAGGCCGTAATAGACCGGGGAAGCATTGATATAGCTGATTTTCCCCATACGCGTTTTTTCAGTGTTCATTGGATACCAATCTTTCAAAAACTTCATTTTCGGTTTTAGCGTCCATGGGCCGATATATGAAATCCGCCCTTTTTCCCTGGGCTATCGTTCCGGTGACATCCTCAAGCCCAAGGGCTTTTGCCCCGTTAAGGGTGGCCATGGAAAAGATTGTCCTGGGATGGAGTCCGGGATAATGCTGTGCAATAAACGCCATCTCATCCCATATATTCAGGGAATCGCAGCTTGCAAGGCTGTCGGTTCCCAAAGCCGGGTCCATACCCTTTTGGATCATCAATTCAATATCCGGTAACCTGCCGTGCAGATTTTGGTTGCTCCGGGGGCAGACACAGACCTTCACCTGAGAGCGGGCGAGGATATCCATATCTTTTGAAGTCACCTGTAAAAGATGAACCGCAAGGGTCAAGGGATCAAGAAGCCCCATATCATCAAGATAGGCTACGGGTGTTTTTGAACCGATGTCCCAGGATCTATAATCGATCCCTCTCAGGGTCAGAAAATCGGCCCAGGGGCCTTTTCCCCTGAAAATA
>JAABTB010000439.1 GCA_011390085.1 Desulfobacula sp. | reverse complement strand
TCTCGGGCACATCCTGTGCCTGGACCTGGAGGTAGCAGATTTCTTCCGGGTAGATGACCACCACCGGGCCCCGCTCGCAGAACCCCGGGCACCCGGTGCCCTTGGTTTCTACGGTGGCCGACAGGCCCCGGTGTTCGATTTCTTTTTTAAACGCTTCAATGACCTCATCGGCTCCGGAGGCCACACAACCGGCTCCGGCGCAGATGGATACGCAGGTATTGTTCGGATCTTTCTTGGATAACAGCTCTTGTCTGAAGGTTTGCAGTGCTTCAGGCGTATTTAACCGCGCCATAATATTCCCCTACTCATAAATTTTTAAGGCTTCCGCCGTCTTGACCGGTGACATTTTGCCGTGAACCTTTCCATCCACTTCCATGACCGGGCCCAGCGCACAGCAGCCCAGGCAGTTAACGGTTTCCAGGCTGAACTTCATGTCCAGGTCCGTTTCTCCGGGTTTGATGCCTGTCGCTTCTTCTACCGTGTCCAGGATGCGGGTGGCGCCTCGCACGTGGCAGGCGGTTCCCACGCAGATATGGACCTTGTGCCGGCCCTTGGGGACCAGGGAAAAGGCTTTGTAAAAGGTGGCAATATGCTGGATCCGGGTCATGGGGACCCCCAGCCGTTCACTCACCCTTTTCAGGGCCTCCTTGGGAAGCCAGTTGTTGCTGCTTTGGATTTCCAGCAGGATCTGCAAGAGGTTACTGGCCTCGCAATGATGCTTGTCAATGATCTGATCGATTTTTTCAATTTCCATAAAATGCTTTCCTTATAAAATCCGTATCATGCCTGAACCAGGGTATAGCATTTGCTGTCCGTATCATACCGCACCATGCCGTGGCGGCTGGAGGTGATCATATGCCTGGATACATCCGAGGGGGCCAGGCCCAGCTTTTCGGCGATGGCGCCCGTGGACAGCGGGGCTGTCTTTAAAAGCCGGATGATCCGGCTGATGGCCAGTTTTTCGGCAAATATCCGGTCAAACAACTGGTTGTTCCCCGCATCTTCAAAAAACTCTTTATAGGCTTTTTTGGATTTGACCGGCACCCGAAGCCGTTCTCTTTCCACCAGCCGCATATAGGGGACCAGTTTTCTAGCCGCATCCAGGTTGAACCTTATTTCTTCTTTTTTGAGACCTTCACTGGAGCCAAGGGGGCCAAGGCTCCGAATCTGATGGGTAAATTCATCGGTCTTTTCGGCCAGCAGTTGTCCGTCGGCTCCGGACATAAATTCGATCCTGAGCCGGTCCGGGTTGATACCCAGGTGCTCCAGAATTTTTTTAGTCAGATACGTATTGCTCAAGGCATCATAATTCCCATGGGTGACATAATTGCATTCATCCAGTTTGCATCCGCCGATAAAGACTCCGTCCTGTCCGCCTGCAAAGGCCCTGAGGATAAATTCGATATCCACTCTTCCGGAACACATGACCCGGATGAGTCTGATCTCGTTTGTATATTGTAGTCTGGAAACTCCAGCCAGATCCGCAGCACCATATGCTCACCAATGGCATACAAAGCCGATTATCCTGGGTTTAAATTCAAGAGCAGCACTCATCTGCGCCTCCTTTGTTGATCAAATTCATATTATACCTCTTCCAGGACTGCATCCATTTCCGCCATAATCTCTTGCGCCGAAGAGGCAGCATCAATCTGGCAGAGCAGGGCATCATTGGTAAAATGCTTGAGGATGATGGCATTGGTCGGGCATTTGGCATTGCAGAGCCCGTCCCCCTTGCAGAGAATCGGGTTGACCCAGGCTTTTTTGCCCCTGGGTGTGTCCACAAATTCGATGGCCTGGTAGGTGCAGGCCGTGATGCAGGCCCCGCAGGAGACGCAGTCATATTCGGTGACCTTGGCCACGGAGCCCGAGGCCGTCACCGTGTCCCTGGACAAAAGGGTGAGAACCCTGCCTGCGGCCCCATAGGCCTGGTTAATAGTTTCCGGGACATGTTTGGGATAATGGGCCGTGCCGCAAAGGAACACCCCGTCCGTGGCAAATTCCACGGGTTTGAGTTTGACATGGGCTTCCTTGAAGTATCCGTCGGGGCTCAGGGTGACCTTGAACAGACCCGCAATTTCCTTTGTGAATTCTGAAGGAATAACGGCGGCGGCCAAGGACAGGACATCGGCGTCCAGTTCCAGGCGTTTGCCCAGGATATAATCGGGAACGGTCACGCGAAGGACATCCTTTTTGCCCTCTTTGACGGCTTCCACGTTAGGTTGGTCTTCGGGTTCATACCGGATGAATTTCACATCGTTTTCCGAGGCTTCGCGGTAGGCGTCTTCCCTGAACCCATAGGTTCTCATGTCCCGGAACAGGATATAGATCCTCATGTCGGGATTGTGTTTTTTGAGTTTGAGGGCGTTTTTGACGGCATGGCCGCAGCAGACCCTGGAGCA
>JAABTB010000438.1 GCA_011390085.1 Desulfobacula sp. | reverse complement strand
CTGGCTGTTTTGATATATTTTACCAAGCTGTCAGCCAGTATGACGGCCGGGCAGAAAAATATCAGATCAGGTGAAATAGAGAACGACAGGAAAATCAGGCACCAGAACAGGAGCCCGCCTGCAGGAAAATAGAATTGTTTTTTTCTGTCCGGATGCAGTTTCTGCAACAGCGGTTCTGAGGTGCCATAGTCAAAACGTCTTTTGCAGAATGATGTGAGCTTATTCCGGTGGCGATGAAAAACCGTGCCATTAGGTCTGAATTCCACCGCACTCCCGGCATTCTGAATCCGCCAGCAGAGATCCACATCTTCTCCCACAAGCAGTTCCGGGTTAAATCCGCCCAATGCAAGGAACAGATCCTTTTTGACCAGAAGATTGCATGAGGGCACATAAAAGAATTTGTTGGTATCACTGGATCGTTTGATATGGGTTCCAATGATCAGGGATGAGTTCACCTCTTCATACCGGTCCAGTCTGCCGGTTTTAAAAAAACCGTCAATGCGCCCCCCCACTGCGCCGACCCTTGGATCGAGAAAGGCCTCGATCAGATGGGACAACCATTTTGTATCTGCCGTACAATCCGAATCGATAAACGCGAGGAAATCTCCCTTTGCCTTACCGGCTGCCAGGTTCCGACAATACGGGGCCTTTTGATTTGTCTTCAGGGAAATCAGATGGACATCAAACTGTTTGACAATGCCGGGGGTATGATCATCGGATGCATCATCCACAACCATGATTTCCAGCTTGTCCGCGGGATAATCCAGCAATAAAAGGGATTCAAGGCAGGCCTTGATTTCATCCGGACGGTTTCTCACCGGGATGATGATGGAAATAAAAGGGTAATCGGTAAGGGTTGAATTTCCTTTTTGCTCTAGAAACCCTTTTCGAACCAGATCATAAAAAAATATTTCGATTTTCTCAGGATTGATCAAAGGGCAATGAATTTGTAGCTTAGAAAGGGGAATAAATTGACCGGAAGAAAGAATTTTAAATGCCGGTTCCCACAGGGTATGTAGGCGGATGGATTTTAAAGGGAAATCCCTGACCAGTATGATTGACATCGGCCGTAAACTGCAGACCACATTCTGAGGCAGCCGAAAAGCAATTGATTCTGTCACCGGTGTTATCGCCGCATTTTTAAAAAATCATTCTCTTTTAGAAAAGAGATCAGTTCATCTGCCAGCATTTGAGGGGTTCCTTTTTTCAAGGCCCCTTTTTTTTGAATGCCGGCAGGACTGAGCAATTGCCGGATGCGCGCATAGGAATCCAATTCCGGCTGAATCACGGCACCGGGTTTGGGACGGGGTCTGGGAGGATAGCATTCCTGCCCGATGACCCTGGCAGGGGGAATAATATCCGATAGTATTTTCATGGTTTTAAACCTCATCTCCCGGGCCTGTTTTTTTTCTTCATAACCGGGTATATGGGGTTCGATATCGGATAGATCCACGCTGATGACTGCCGGCAGAGCGCAATCGAAGGTTTCCCTGATACCCCTTCCGCCATTCCGGTAAACCATGGCCCGCCGGGTGTCCGGATTTACGGCCAGACGGGTGGCGGCGCTGACAAACCCCCAGTCCAGATGGCGGGATAAAAAAGCCCCCACCTGACCGTTTTGTGAATCCAGGGATTCTTTTCCGCAAAGCACGATATCCGGCAGGATGTCTTTTATCGCTGTAGCAAGAATACCTGATTTCTGCCACGAGTCCATGGCAGGGGCGTCGGTTTCGATTTGCAGGACATCGTCGGCGCCCAGGGCAAGGCATCTTGTCAGTTCATCTTCGGCAATGACAGGGCCAAGGATGATGGCTGTGATCCGGATATCATCCAGATCTTTTTTCAACCGGACCGCCATTTCCATGGCCACCTCATCATAGGGATTGATCCTGAAAATCCTGTCTATATCTGCAAGAAAATAATTTTTCGCTTCCTTCCCGGTTCCGGCATAGGTCTGGACCATCTGTTTGATGCACACTGCTATTTTCATGATTTTCCTTTATCTGTAATGCCAATGGATTGAGCTGTAATTTCAATCAGATCCAGGATTTTCATTTCATTTTCAGCAGAGACTGAGCCTATACCGTCTTCCATCATGGTCATACAGAACGGACAGGCTGTCCCCAACAGGTCAACGCCGGATTCCACAATCTCCCCGGCACGGAGATGATTGATCTTTTCCCCGGTTGTTTCATGGAGCCACATCCTGCCGCCGCCCCCGCCACAGCAGAGAGCGGTGTCAAAACTGCGGTTCAATTCTTTCAGGGTTAACCCCGGTATCCTTTCTACCAGTCTCCGGAGGGGTTTGTAAATCCCGTTGACCCGGCCGAGATAGCAGGGATCATGAAGGGTCATTTCTTTATGTATCGGATAAGCCGGTATTATTTTCTTTTGATCGATCAGCATAAGGATGT
>JAABTB010000437.1 GCA_011390085.1 Desulfobacula sp. | reverse complement strand
GGTTGCAATCGGGGAGACGGCGTCGGCGGTTTTCAAAACCCCGTAGACAATCCAGGGCTGGCGGCCGACTTCCGTCACCACCCACCCCATTTCAATGGCAAGATAGGGAAGGGGGATGGAAAACAGGATCAATTTCAGATACCCCGGGCTTTCAATGATTTTATTCCTTCGGAACCAGCCGTAGAGGCTTAAAAGGATCAAAAGGGTCCCGATGCCCACCATGGTACGAAATCCGATAAAGACCGGCAGCACCGGAGGCCGTTCATCCCTGGGGATATCTTTCAAGCCTTTGACCTCGGCATTAAAATCGTGAAATCCGAGAAAACTCAAGAGACCGGGCAGGGAAAGGATCTCAATGGTGTTTTTTTCCAGTTTTTCATCGGGGATGGCAAACATGACAATAGGTGCACGGGTTTGGGTTTCCCAGTGGGATTCCATGGCGGCAAGCTTTGCCGGCTGGGTTTTGGCTACATTTACACCATGGAAATCACCGATGACGGCCACGAAAATGGAGCATACCACGGCAACCGGTAAAGCGATTTTAAATGATCGCATAAAAACATCCACATGCTGTTTTTTCAAAAGGTGATAGGCAGAGATGCCCATGATGAAAAATGCCGAAAGAACAAGGGCTGACGGGAGAACATGGAGGATTTGAAGGATGCTGTTATAATTGAAGAGAACGGCAAAAAAATCGGTCAATTCCGCCCTGCCGTTGCGCAGCGCATACCCCACGGGATTCTGCATAAACCCGTTGGCGGTCAGTATCCAGATGCCGGAGATATTTCCTGCCGCGGCTACCACCCACATGACGGCGGCATGGGCCTTGGCAGACATTTTTTTCCATCCGAAAATCCAGATGCCGATGAAGGTGGATTCGAGAAAAAAGGCCATGGAAGCTTCAATGGCCAGCAGGGAACCGAACACATCCCCCACATACTCGGAATACCTGGACCAGTTGGTGCCGAACTGAAATTCAAGGGTGATGCCCGTGACAACCCCCAGGGCAAAATTAATGAGAAAAAGTTTGCCCCAGAACTTGGTCATTCTCAGATATACCGTATCCCCTGTTCTTGCATATTTTGTTTCCATATAGGCGATAATAATGGAAATTCCAAGGGTCAGCGGGACAAAAAGAAAATGGAACATGGTGGCTGCGGCAAATTGCAATCTTGACAGAAAAACCGGATCCATAACTCCCTCCACTTAATACTGTTTTAGCCTGATACTGTTACAAAAATTCATAAATTACGTTTTCGGAAAAAAAGCAATTCATATGCCATGGGTGAAAAGAAAGACAAAATTAATTATAGAGCTTTAAATATCAGCACATTATCTGATTTTAGAGCCTATGGCAATAAGGTTTTTTGTTTTTGAGACAGTAGAGCGACAGACGATTGAAACACTAGTGTATCGATGAAGTGAGACAGGAGTTCTTCCTGCGGAAAACGGAATCGCTTCCGCAGGAAGAATTTTTTAATTTTTTCTGACAGCTTTGGTTTCCCAGTCTTCAACCTCGCTGGTTTCAAAGACTTCTTCCCAGCCGGTGATCATTCCTGCGACATGGCCCAGGACAGAGTGTCCCGTGGTGATCATATAAAGGTGGATGATCAGAAAATTCAGGAGGAAAAGCGCAATCAGGGTATGGATGCCGGCAAGGACGGAAAGGGAAAACAGGCCTTGCAGGTCATTATAAAAATAATATAAAAGCCCGGTCACCATCTGCACCGGTAAAAGCATGGCGGAAATACCGAGATAGGCCAACCGCTGCAAAGGATTATGCTTTGCATGCTTTGATTTCTGAACCGGATGGGGCCTGCCTTTGAAAATATCCCAGGCATAATAGCGAACAACGGAAAAAAGCTTTTTGGTCGTGGGAATATAGTGTTTCCATTCCCCTGTAGTGAAAAGCCAGAAAACAAAAAAGGCAAACAGGATGAGCCAGGTCAGGCCTATATAATTATGGATCCGAACCGCAGTTTGAAACCCCAGTAAAGAATAGGTGCCGTGAATCTCAAGCCCGGTGATGATCAGAATCATGATCACGGCAGCCTGGAACCAATGCCAGAGTCTTTCAAACCGTGTATAAAGATAAATTTTAATGGTGTTTTGTTCCATCATTTAATCCTCCTTGCCGTTGCGCATGAAAAACCGGCCAAGCCCATGCAGCAGCACAGCCACCAGAGCGCCGAGAACAGAGATCCATCCGATGGTATCCACAAGGCGGAACTGATCCCGGCCCGGCATATACAGGTCTGTTATATTGGCCAGCCGGGATGTTTCGCGGATATGGCATTCGTTACAGGCCAATGCATTTTCCTTGGGCGCCACCATATGGGTGATGGGGAAGGCATAGGTGGTCTCCACATAATCAAATTCACCGGAATAGGGTATCCCAAGCGTTTTATTGCCGCGCTCAATGGCGTCA
>JAABTB010000436.1 GCA_011390085.1 Desulfobacula sp. | reverse complement strand
GGGTGGTCTGCTGGGGAAAGGGGTTGGAGCAGGCAAAATAATTTTCATTGGTTCCGTCACCAAAGGTCTGTTCGCTGCCAAAAAAAAACATCCCCACAGGAGTCAATGTAATCAGATAGCGGTTCATTTGTCCTCCTCTCCTTTCAGGTTTTTTTTCAGCTTCAGGACATTGTAGATCAGTTTTATTTTTTCATCTGGGTCGTATTTGCAGGTGCAGCAGACTTCATGGAGAAAGGCGCAGACGCTTGTAAAAAAACCTGAATAAGGGCCATGGATGTCTTCATTAAAGGTATTGTCGAAAAAATGGGCCAGTTTTTCATGGTCCTGTCCTATTTCAAGCAGAATGGTCCGGAAATTCAGGATATGGCGAATCACTGAGGTGAGGATCTCTGTTTTGAGATCGTATTGGGGGTCGTTTTTGATCAGATTTCGGAAATGGGGATAAATATCGGAATTCCGGGACAGGGTGCCGTTAAAAAAATTTCCGCTGTTTTTCAGGTATTGGAAGGCAATGGCATTTTTGCCCGGAAATTTTTTTGCTTTTGAAAAAAGCTGGGTCTGGGCCGATTCCAGCGCCTCATACATGGGATATTTATAATAGCTGATGGAAATGCCGAAGGACAGGGTGGGAAGATCTTCCTCCCGGCCCATGCCTTCCGCTATGTTCTCCTTAAAGCAGTCGCCCAGGCAATGGCAAACATCAAACACCGTTTTCCCCTTGTACATCACAGGGGCAAAAAACAGGAGATCATCCCCTCCGGCATAAATGGTTGCTCCCCCATTTATTTTGATGATGTCATGGGCTTTTTGGGCAAACCGGAACAAGGCTTTGGAAAACTGTTCAAAGGCATCGGTGCCTTTGCTGTCCAGCCCGGCAATGGCCTTTCCAAGATCGTCCCCGTCCGCCTGGACAATGGCGATATATTTATGATAGGTCTTGAAGGCATCTTTTCTCAGGGTTTTGATCTGTTTGTAAATGACCGTGTCATCTGTGTCCTCGGGATTGGATGCGGACGGGGTCAGGACGATTTGCCCGGATTCTACCAGACCTTCCAGCAATTCCCTTGAAGCGATTTCAGGAATGGATTGAAAGCTGTGCCGCCTTTGCTTGAAGGCATCCTCGATCAGGAAGGATTTGTTTACACAATTTAAGAACCGCATCAGGAAATCCTCCTGGTCCTTATGGATGAATTTGCCCTGTAATTCAAGCACATCAAGATGCTGGTTGATTTCCTTATTGATATCCTTTTGAGCCTTGTCACTTTCAATCCGGCAGAAATAAATATTCAGATAGGATTTCAAATAGTCATATATCAGATCTTGATCTATACTGCTCCCGAGCTTTTCAATTATTTTCCCGGCAGTTTCATACAATATCGGGCAAATGACGTCCTCATACAAGGTGTCAAAAACCGAACCCTTGACCCTGGCGATCAACCTGTCGTGAAAAAGTCCCACTTCCTTGCCCGGATTGAAGATATCAGGCGCTTTGACATAGGGTATCACAAAGTCGGCCTTATATTTTGTTTTCATTTCCAAGATGATTTTTTTCATCAGGTATGAAAAGAAATAGCTCGCCCCCCAGAGTTCTCTTGTTTTTTTCGCCCGGTGCAGGGTCTTGTATATTGGGCCGATGGTCAGCCCGATGTATTCAGCCATGATGGTGTGCCTTTTTTAGATTGTTCCGGATTTCATCAAAAATTCTGCTGATGGTTTTAAATTCCCTGGTTGCCTGATCCGGGGGATTCTGGACATGATCTTTCAAATCCACTTTTGTAAATGCATACGTCAGAAAATGGTTAATATTGAAGTCTATTGGCGTTTTAAGCCTCAAATGGCCTTCCCCGTTTTTTTGTATGAGGAATTCTTTATGAAGGAAACCTTTGTCAACCACGGTGGTGTGGAGAAAAACATCATAAATGTCTGAGCCTTTTCTTTTCAGTATTTTAAAAGTGATGGGGGATTTGAACCTGTCGATGTCAGGATGTTTCTTTGAAATTACGGACTGGTAGTATCGCCAATCCTCGGTTGTGGATAACCCCATCAGGTCTTTCATCAATGCCTGGCTGGTGTCTGAGGCAAACTCCAGTATGTCCGAAGGGGTTTGTTTTTTTATCTGCTCCTTGAGACCTTGAGAAAAATATTCCTGCTTGATGGTTTTCTTTTCCCATTGGATATCATATTGTTTTGAATACTTGAACATCAGCGATTTAAAATAGAAATTGTGATTGATACCGCTTCTTAATGCCTTATAAAGCAAATCAATATCTGAAAATATATAATAAAAATGCTGATGGATATCTTCTTTGTTCGCGTTTCCGTGCAAAGACTTAAGCTTTGCGGAAAAGTGAAATTTGGCGGGAAAATACTTTGGATTTTTATAGAACTGATCCTTCTCATCCAGGTAGAAGGAACCAAATCCTTTGGA
>JAABTB010000435.1 GCA_011390085.1 Desulfobacula sp. | reverse complement strand
AAGAGCCCCCAAAAGGGGCAGCACCAGGATTTTCAGCACAGATGCCGTCAAAACCATATGAATATTGTGTTTCAAGCCCGACAGGGTCAGTGATCCACCGATGGAAATCAGGGCCAGGGGCATGGTAACGGATGTCATCAGATTGAAGGTATTGTCCATGAAAACGGGAAATGACAGTCCTGTCCGGGAAAACAAAAGTCCGGCAAGGCACCCGAGGATCAGGGGATTGGAAACCAAGGCCTTCAAAAGATATTTCCGGTGTTGCAGAAAATTTTTCTTTTCCCCGGAAAACCAGATCAATGTGGAAACGGCCAGAACATTAATCATGGGAATGGCAAATCCGATAAGAAGGCCGAAATACCGGACCCCCTCTTCTCCAAGGCTGTTCATGACAATGGCCATGCCGATATACGTATTGAATCGGTAGCAGGCCTGGGAAAAGGCACCGGCTTTGTAACGGGGAAGACGGAACCATTGAATGGCCCCAAGGCTTAACGCGTATGTCAGGATAACGGCCGTCATGGCGGCAACACACAACGAAACACCGGATCCCTCATCAGGCAGGGATTTTCCGATTTTCCAGAACAGCATGGCAGGAAAAAAGATATAATACACCAGCCTATCCGAGGTCTTCAAAAACATTGGATTGGTCACATTGAAATGTTTGAGGATAGACCCGAGAAAAAGCAGTGCAAATATGGGGAATATGGAATCCAGAATCATCATCATATTAAACCGGGGCAGGGCCCATGAAAAAATCCTCAGTTTTGGCCATGAACAAACCAGTCAATGAGTTCTCCGGCCAGACTAGGCTTTCCCGGCACCCGGGGGAGATTGTCTCTGGTAAACCAATGGGCTTCAAGGAGTTCCGTCCTGTCAATGGAAAGGGTTCCGCCGGCATATTCCGCCGTAAACCCGATCATGAGGCTGTCGGGAAACGGCCAGGACTGGCTGTTAAAATAGCGAATCCGCTTTACCCTGATCCCGGATTCTTCCAAGATCTCACGCCGGACACAGTCTTCCAGGGATTCGCCCGGTTCGACAAAACCGGCTAAAACGCTGAACATCTCTTTTATGGGGAAATTCACCCCCCTGGCCAGCAGAATCTTATTTTCCTTTACCACGGCGGTGATGATGGCCGGGGAAATTCTGGGGTAGAAGGTTAAACCACATTGGGGGCAGACCCGGGAATGTTCTTTTGTCTCTGCCTGTGTTGCATGGCCGCACCTTCCGCAGAATTGAAAATTCAGGTTCCAGTCATGAATCTGTCTTGCATATCCTGAAATACTCCAGAACTCCGCATCCACCTTTCCGTAAAGCGCCCGAAGGCTGATCAACTGGTGCTTCGCCGGAAGGCCTGTCGGCCCGATGTGGGCGCACCAGCAGTCTGTTGAGCCATATTGCCCTAAAAACCGGACGCCCTCCAGTCCCATATCTGCTGCTGCTGTTTCAGGGATACAGGGGATGGACGGGGGATCGGAAAAATTTTCGGTCACCAGGATATCGTTGCGGGAAAAAATAAAATAATAGGCAGCATCTGATCGAATTTCAGGCACCAGGGCTGATTTAACAAAGCTCATCTTTCATCCTCATTTGGGGTCACCCCAGGCATCATACCCTATCTGCTTTGATTTCTCAAAAAAAAAGATCCTGCCCAAAGAGCAGGATCTTTTTTTGTAAGTAAGTGTCTGTAACAGATGGGGTTGTGTCGTATAGGTCCTCCTTATGGGTTATGGGCCTTATTCACAGGCCGGTTGAGCCTTTATCCTGTTCTGAAAATCCCTGATCACTTCAGCTTTCTGCAAAGGAGCGATCCTGATCCGAGAGTGATCCATGCCTTCAATGAGGATATCACCGGGAATCCTGGAAAGATAGATATCACCCGAGGTCAGGATTCTATCGATCCCGTCTCCGGTCTGGGTAATCCAGATGGTTCCGCCAAGGCAGGTGATTTCTTTTCCTTCCCTGCCGGTTTTAACCGTAAATAGTTTTCTTTTATCAAGATCTTTAACATCACTAAGAGTTGAACGTTTATCGAATCCTTGCGTTTCCATTGTTATGCGTCCTTATATTGAAAATATGGACGATGATGCTTGAGAAGAAGTGGTGTCCATTTGGGATATATTATAGTGCCGAACAAAATAAATAACAGATTCAAATTTGCTTTTTTGTAGCCATAACAATTTGCTTTTTTTTTAACTGTGCTGGTATAATGCCCAACCATGTGTACTCTTTTCAAACCATTAAAGGAAAGACCATGCCCTTAAATGAAAACAAACGCAGCCGATTGTATGAACAGATTGCAGCTCATATTGCCGGGATGATTGAAGCCAGGACCTATCGTCCCGGGGAACGCATTCCCTCGGTCCGGGAAATGAGCGCCCGGAAACGGGTCAGCGTTACAACGGTCCTCCAGGCCTATGGCCTTCTCGAAAGC
>JAABTB010000434.1 GCA_011390085.1 Desulfobacula sp. | reverse complement strand
CGGTCATAGAAGATGTTGAATTTATAGAAATAAAGTCCAAAGATCTTAAAAAAATGGTCGAGATGTCATCTGTTATCGGTTATTCCGGGGATGAAAAAAGGATTTATGTTATAGGGTCATTGATCGAGAAAATCATAAACGACGGCGGTGAAAGACTCAGGATCGTATCCACGGATTCAAAACGGCTTCATTGTTATGATGCTGAATTCAAGGGAAATCTCAACCTTCCCGAGGAAAGCATCATTGTTCCGAAAAAAGGATTATCCGAACTGAATAAATTTATTGACGGGAACAAGGAAAGTTTCAACGTGGGAATAAAGGATAACCATTTTATTTTCCAGGATGAAAATGAATCCGTCATGATTAAGCTGTTAGAGGGAGAATATCCGGATTATAAACCGGTTATCAACTACCAGGACATGATACCGGTTGAAGTGGACAGAATGATGTTTTCAACCCTGATGAAGCGTATTTCCATCCTGACCTCCGATGACTATAAAAGTGTGATCCTGAATTTCAAGAGCAATGAGCTGATGGTGACCATCACCAATCCTGAAATCGGTGAATCAAAAGAAAGAATCATGATTCCGTTTTCGGCCGATGAAATTAAAAGCGCCTTTAATCCGAGGTATTTTATGGATGCTTTGGGTTTATTTGAAGACAGTATAGTGGTATTAAATCTTAAAGAAAGCAAGAGCCCTTGTATTATTAAAAGTTTAGATAATGACAGGCTTATTTGTGTAATCATGGCGATGCATATATCATGAATGAAAATATGGAAAAAAAAGAATACGATGCCGGTAGTATAAAAGTATTAGAAGGTCTGGAAGCGGTTCGCAAAAGACCTTCCATGTATATCGGAAATGTGGATATCGAAGGTCTTCATCATCTGGTCTATGAGGTGGTGGACAACAGTATTGATGAGGCCATGGCCGGTCAGTGCGATACGATTATTGTGACGCTTCATCCGGACAACCGGGTGAGTGTCATAGATAACGGCCGGGGCATTCCCGTTGAAATGCATGAAACGGAAAAAATTCCTGCCTGTGAAGTGGTCATGACCAAACTGCATGCCGGCGGAAAATTCGACAAGGATTCCTACAAGGTGTCCGGCGGATTACACGGGGTGGGCATTTCCGTTGTCAACGCCCTTTCCAACCGGCTTGATATGGAAGTGTATAAGAATGGGAAGATTTATCATCAATCCTATTCAAAGGGTCATAAAATAACCGAACTGACAGTCATCGGGGACACCGATAAAAAAGGAACAAAGATCACCTTTTCTCCTGATTTTGAAATCATGAACCAGAATGAATTCGATTACGAAGTTCTATCCCGGAGAATGAGAGAGCTGGCCTTTTTGAATCGAAAAGTCAGAATCATTATTGAAGATGAGCGATCGGCGGAAAAGGATGATTTTTATTTTGAAGGCGGGCTGGTGACCTTTGTGGAATATCTGAACCGTTCCTGCACGGCCCTTCATGATCCCATTCATATTGAAGGGGATAAAAAAGATGTGCAGATCGAGGTGGCCATCCAGTATAATGATACTTTTAAGGAAAAACTCTATTCCTTTGCTAATAATATCAGGACCATAGAGGGCGGGGCCCATGTGTCCGGATTCAAGGCGGCCTTGACCCGAACGGTAAATACCTATCTGACCACATCCAATAATGTTCCCAAAAACATGCAGAGCATGAAGATCAGCGGGGATGACATGAGGGAAGGCCTTGCGGTCATCATTTCCGTAAAACTCATGGAACCCCAGTTTGAGGGTCAGACCAAAACAAAGCTGGGAAATAATGAAATAAAAGGGATAGTTGAATCCCTTTTAAATGAAAAACTGGGCCAATACCTTGAAGAAAATCCCAATGTGGCCAAGAAAATCATTGCCAAGGCCGTGGATGCGGCAAGGGCTAGAGATGCGGCCAAGCGGGCCAGGGAGCTGGCAAGAAAAAAAGGAACCCTTCTTGATGCGTCTTTACCGGGAAAATTGGCGGAATGCCAGTTTGCGGACCCGGCTGAAAGAGAATTGTTTCTGGTGGAGGGAGATTCTGCCGGCGGCAGTGCTAAACAAGGCAGGGACAGGCGGTTCCAGGCCATTTTACCCTTGAAGGGAAAAATTCTGAATGTGGAAAAGGCAAGGTTTGATAAAATTATCCGGAGCGATGAAATAAAGAATATTTTTACCGTACTGGGAACCGGGGCCGGCAATGAAGAATATGATATCGAAAAAATCCGGTATCATAAGGTCGTGATCATGACCGATGCCGATGTGGACGGCTCCCATATCAGGACCCTGCTGTTAACCTTTTTTTACCGGCAGATGCCGGATCTGATTTCAAAAGGCTATCTCTATATTGCCCAGCCTCCGCTGTTCAGAGTGGGATCAAGAAAGGGCGGGGTTTATCTGAAAAACGAAGAAGAATACTCCGACTA
>JAABTB010000433.1 GCA_011390085.1 Desulfobacula sp. | reverse complement strand
AGGATCTTTTTGGATTCCTGATCAAGATTCTTAAACCTGGCCTGATATTCAGCAAGTTTCTTTTCGGCCTCTGCCTTTTTCTGTTCAAGAACCTTGATCTCATCTTCAATGCCTTTGGCCCGGGATGAGAAAAATTCAGCCACCGGTTTTCTGGCAATGAAAAACAAGGCAATGATCAGAATACCGAAATTCAATACTTTTGCGGTATCAATGCCGAGCCATGCATTGTGAACCCCGCCGTGGCCCCCGTCGGAAGCTGCCAAAGCCATCCCGCCAAGAGAAAAAACAAGAGCGGCAACATAGCCCGTGAGCCTCACCCATTTTTGGGTTGTTCTTTTTTCTTTCATCAGCAAGCCCTCCCTAATATCTTTTCACCGATGGCCTTGGCATAGACGTCAACCTCTGCCTCCAGTGCTTTCCGGGCCTGCTCAGCTTCCTGGGCCACCTGCTTTTTGATGTCGGCAAAATTGGCCTGAGCTTTCTTGTTAATCCTGTCGATAATTTCCTTTTCTTCCTTTGATGCTTCCTCGATAAAGGCTTCTTTACTCTTTAAGCCTTTTGACCGAGCCTGTTTCAATCCGTTATTGTATGCATCTTCTCCGGCAACAAGGTCGCTCTGAGCTCTTTCAGCCCCATTTTGCATCCCTTCGATTTTTGCCTTTCTTTCCAGAAGAACATTACGGATTGGTTTGTACAGAACCAGGTTGAGCACAAAAAGCAGAACAAGGAAATTGATCATCTGATATACCAGGGATATATCAGGAATCACAGTTATCATAAAATCCCCTCCGCCAGTTAATAATTATAAAAAAATTAACACCTTATATCTCTCTGACTGTTTTTCAACAAAAACAGCCCAAACTCAAATTGAATCGTGATTTGAGTACCATCCGGACAGACATTTGTCAACATGGATTCACAAAATATTTAAGGTCTTTAAAGGATATTTTAACCTTTTATTTTAAGCGGCTTTAAACCCTTAATGGGATGTGAATTTGCGCATGCTGATATTTAATAAGATTCCGAACCCCACCATATTGGTGATGACCGAGGACCCCCCGTAGGAAATAAGGGGAAGCGGGACACCGACAACGGGCATAAGCCCCATGACCATGCCGGTATTGATAAATATCTGCCAGAAAATCATGGCGGTGATGCCGAAGGCCAAAATGGACCCGAACATATTGCGACAGTTATAGGCGATGTTCAGGCCCCATAAGAGAAGGATTAAATAAAAGGTCAATAAGACACTGACGCCCAAAAGCCCCCATTCTTCGGCAAGGACCGACACAATGAAATCCGTATGCTGCTCCGGTAAGAAGGACAAGGCATTCTGGGTTCCTTTTAAAAACCCTTTTCCGGTCAGCATGCCTGAGCCAATGGCAATTTTTGACTGAATAATATGATAGCCTGCACCCAGGGGATCCCGGTCCGGATTTAAAAAGGTCAAAATCCTGTCTTTCTGATAGTCTTTCAACATGAACCAGAACAGGGGAACGGCAGATAGCCCGGCAATAAAAAGCGTAAAGAAAACCTTCCGTTCGACCTTTACAAATAAGGTAATAGATCCTGCAATTAAAACCAGAAGCATGGCCGTGCCCAAATCCGGTTGGTCCACAATCAAAGCAAAGGGGATCAAACACAGAAAAGCCGGTTTGATTAATTTACGGAAATTGATCCCGGTCTGGGAGACGCTGGTGGAATAGGCAGATGCCAGGCTGATAATCAAAGCAATCTTCATCAGTTCCGAGGGCTGAATCCGGATGAATCCAAGAGCCAGCCATCTTCTGGACCCGCCACCAATCTGGCCGAAAATCAGAACAACAACAAGAAGACCGGCGCAGAACGCATAAATAAAAAGATGCAGTTTATCTAATTCCCGATAATCCACTATGGTTAAAATCATCATCATGATAAAGCCTGCACCCATCCATACCATTTGTTTTTTAAACAGAACACTGACAATACCTGCTTCCTGACCGGCACTGGAGGCACTGTATAAAACGACCAGACCCAGACAACCAATGGCAGAGATAACCATCAGAAATCCCCAGTCAAAATTTTCGATGAGCCGCCTATCAAACATCGTTACTCCATTTCTGATTCTTCTTCTGAAATATTTGTTTCTATTAATTCTGCCGAAGGATCATGAATATATTGTCCGATCAATGCAGCGGCAATGGGGGCTGCTGCCGTGGAGCCATGAGCGCCGTGTTCAATGAGAACAGAAACGGCGATGACCGGGTTTTCAGCCGGCGCATAGCAGACGAACCAGGCATGATCCCGGAGATAAAAATCCAGGTGTTCCGTCTTCAGCTTATCACCGCTTTTAACGCTGAAGACTTGTGCGGTTCCTGTTTTACCGGCAATCTTAACATGCTTGAGCCGGATTCTTTTGGCTGTTCCCCGATCCGTT
>JAABTB010000046.1 GCA_011390085.1 Desulfobacula sp. | reverse complement strand
CTGGATACCGGGGAAAGCGATGCCGATTTCCCCCAAAGAAAGACTGAAGACCGACGATATCATTCAGCAAGCGCCATTAATATCGCTGTTGTTTCCGCAGGAGCCTTCAAATACGGACTGGTGGTGGACAAATTACTGGATTCAGAGGAAATCGTTGTTAAACCTGTGGGCAGGCACCTGAAAAAATGTGCAGCCTATGCCGGTGCCACCATTATGGGGGATGGGAAAGTCGCCTTGATTCTCGATATTTCAAACCTTGCCCAGATGGCCGAACTATCGGCCGTGTCCGAGGCCGGGCAGATGGCCAGAGCAGCAGAAGAGGCGGCGGCAGCGGCGAAAGACAAGGCTGCTTTACTGACATTTAAAAATTCCGAATCCGAATACTTTGCTGCACCGCTCAACCTTGTCGAGAGGATTGAACGGATTCAAACATCGAACATCGAACAGATCGGCAACAGTAAAGTTGTTCAATACAGAGGCGGGGCGCTGCCGCTCTATGAACTGTCACAGGTGGCGGATTTCAAACCCCTTGCCCCCAGGGATCAGCAGGAGGTCATTGTATTCAAGATCAAAGACAGAGAACTCGGACTGATGGTCATGCCACCCATTGACGCCCAGGAAATAAACCTTGATATTGATGAAAGCACCCTCAAACAACCGGCCATCTCAGGTTCAATGATCATTAACCAGCACACCACCCTTCTGGTGGATATTTTTGAGATGGTAAAAATTCTGAATCCCGGCTGGTTTAAGGAAGAAGCAAAAGCAGCGTCTGAAATGGCCACATCCGGGGGAAAAATAATCTTATTTGCCGAGGATTCCGCTTTTTTCAGGAATCAGGTCAAAACCTTTATGGAAGAGGATGGCTTTAAGGTTATTGAGGCTGAAGACGGCCTCATCGCCTGGGAACTCTTAAACAAGCGGGCCGATGAAATTGATATTGTGGTCACTGACCTTGAAATGCCCAATATGGACGGATTTGAATTGACCAAACGGATTAAGAACGACCCGAAATACTCTCATCTGGATGTAATTGCGCTCACTTCTCTGGCCAGCGAGGCCCACATTGAAAAGGGGAAACGGGTCGGGATCGACGAATATGAGATCAAACTCGACAGAGAAAAACTTATGAAAGTGATCCGTCTGAGATTGAGTCTGAGCCGATAACCTAATTTTGTTTAATGCAAGGAGAAAAAGATGGCCAACGATATCCTAGAAACTTTTTCAGATGAATTGGAATTCTCCACTTTCTTTGTTGGGGGTGCCCTATGCGGCATCAATATCCTCAATATCCAGGAAATCAATAAACATTTTGAAATCACCAAAGTTCCCCAGGCCCCCGACTATATTGAAGGGATCTTGAATTTGAGGGGCCGGATCGTCACCATCATCGATCTTGGAAAAAAGCTGGGCCTTGCGCCTGTCAACAGGAGCAAAGACAGCAGAAATATTATTGTTAATTCAGAGGACGAGCATATCGGCCTTTTGATTGATTCCATCAGCGATGTGGTCTCGGCCAGGAAAGACAGTATAGAGCCCTCCCCTTCCAATATTGGCGGCGCCAAAGGCAAATTTTTCAAGGGGGTGCTGAAAACCGATAAACAGTTGATCGGAATCCTGGATATTGATGAGGTATTGAAGGAATAATGGACAAACTCAGAGCAGTTGTTATCGATGATACCATTGTCTATCGAAAAATAGTGGGCGATGTCTTAAAGGAAATTCCCTTTGTTGAAGTTGTGGGAACCGCCAATAACGGAAAAATCGCTTTATCTAAAATCGATTCGCTGAAACCTGATTTTATCACCCTTGATATTGAAATGCCCGAATTAAACGGCATCGAAGTTCTTCAAGCCCTGAAAGATAAATCTAATGCCCCGGTTGTCATCATGCTGTCCACTCTGACCCAGGCCGGCAGTGAAATGACGATAAAAGCCCTGGAATTGGGTGCTTTTGATTTTGTCCCCAAACCGGATCAGGGTAAAATGGCTGAAAACATGGAAAAAGTAAGGGCTGCCATCTTACCCATTGTCAATGCACTGAAAAGGCAGAAAGAAACAAAATATAAAATCCATGAAAAAGTTCAGACTAAAGCTGTCAGCCCCATCACGGATAAACCCTGTCAGCCCCTATCCCAGAAACCGGTCACCCGGTCCAGATCGGAAATCGTGGGGATCGGGATTTCAACAGGCGGACCCAATGCCCTGGCCCGGATGATCCCCATGCTTCCGGGCAATCTGAAGGCCCCTGTATTGATTGTGCAGCATATGCCTGCTTTGTTTACGGCTTCCCTTGCCAACAGCCTGAACAATAAATCCGCCCTTCATGTCAAGGAAGCTGAAAACGGGGATACCATTGAACCCGGGGAAATCTATATTGCACCGGGCGGAAAACAGATGAAAATCATTGCCGGGGCAGACGGCATTTCCAGAAAAATCAAAATTACCGATGACCCTCCGGAAAATTCCTGCAGACCTTCGGTGGACTATCTGTTTAGATCCATTGCCCAGTATTATGTGGGTCGGGCAACCGGCGTGATAATGACGGGAATGGGCTCTGACGGTTCAAAAGGACTTGTGCAGATGAAAAATAACGGGAGCTTTATCATCGCTCAGAATGAAGAGACCTGCACGGTATACGGAATGCCCAAGGAACCCATCGAATCCGGCATTGCAGATGTTGTGGCCCCATTGGAAAAGATTGCTGAAGAAATCGTGAAAACAGTAATCTGATAACATGTCAAATATAATATCAACCACATCTATGGCTAAAATTACCGTAACCCCGGAAGAATTTAAAACCTTTTCAAGATATATTCTTGATATCTCCGGGATAGCCTTGGACACCGGCAAGGAATATCTCCTTGAAACCCGGCTCAACCCTCTGCTGGCCATATATAATGCCTCTACCTATGCGGAGCTGCTCTACAAGGCGAAAATGGATTTTAAAAAAGAAATTGAAAATCATATTATTGATGCCATTTCCACTAATGAAACCTATTTTTTCAGAGATAAATCCCCCTTTGAATTGTTACAGCATAAAATTATTCCGGACCTGATTGACAAGCGGACACAACGGCCTTCTTCCCTCAAACCCGTTATCCGGCTGTGGAGTGCCGCCAATTCCACGGGTCAGGAAATTTACAGCATTGCCATGACCCTTCTGGAGATGGGGGTTACCATGGACAAATACAATATTCATCTTTTTGGAACGGATATATCAGATGCAGCCATTGCCTATGCCAGCTACGGTTTGTACAATAAATTCGAGGTTGCCCGGGGACTGGATCCAAGACGCCTGAACCGATATTTTGACCCAAAAGAAGATCGCTTCAAAATCAAAGATGAAGTCAGGGCCATGGCCCAATTTAAAAAAATGAACCTGATGAAGCCCTTTGTCGGGCTTGGAAAATTTGATATCATTCTTTGCAGAAATGTGATGATCTATTTTACAACCGAAGACCGCAAGAGGATATACCAGAATATATCAAAGGTTCTTGAACCGGACGGATACCTTTTGATTGGATCAACGGAATCCCTTGCCAATGATACCGATCTTTTTACCTCTCAAAAATATCTCAACTCGGTTTTTTATCAATTTAAAAATTAAAAGGGAAACCATGGCCGGCATTAACGCTAAAGAATTTATCGATGAACTGATTTTCTGTTTAAAGGAAGAGGATATCGTCAAGGCCAAGGCCCTGCTTCAATTTGCCTCGGATGCGGATGTGGATGCCAATCTCCAGCGAAAAGCCCTTATCGAACTTGCCAAGGGACCTGAAAAAATCGTATTCCCCTTGCTTGAATACTTAACCCGGATTGACATATCCAACCCCAACGTCCAGGACTCCCTTTATGAATTAATTCTGGACAAGGCCTATGGGAATACGGACCTGGTGATCCAATATATTACAGGCAATGAAAAAAAAGGCAGGCTTCTGTTTTTAAAAGCCGCCGGGGAACTGCTGTTAATAGACACGGCCCCGGCCTTAAAAAAAATGATCACTCAAGATAAGGACCCTGATATCCTTACCGCCGCCATTACTGCCCTTGGGAAATTAAGGCTTACCAAATCCTTATCCATTTTTTCCAAAATGGCATCCATGCCGGATAGGACCGTCCGGCAGGCCGCTATTTTTGCTATCTCGGAACAGGGCGGCAATGATGCGGCGGACCGGTTGATCGGCTTTATTGGTGAGGATGAGGAAACCAATAAATTGGCCATTGAAGCACTCGCGGATATTCAGGACCTGTATGCCCTTGATAAATTAACGACTCTTTTGAGCTCTTCCATCACCAATGTCAGGGATACGGCCATTGATCAGCTCATGAAACTCGGCCGTAAGGCCACACCCATTCTAATCCGGGCGTTCAAGAATGCCGAGGCGGATTATCTGATCCATCTCATCACCACCCTCGGATATATAGGGGACCCCGCCGCTATAAGTCCTATCCTTGATATCATCCATACCCAGCCGGGTGACCCCAATATACGGCAGGCCGCCTATGAGGCCATGGAACGGATTCCATCCCCCAAAACCGCCATCAGTCTGGTTCAGGGCTTGCAGGACCCCGTCGAATTTGTCCGGATGAGTGCGGCTCGGGCCATTGACCGAAATCTTTCCAAGGCTCTGGTTGCAGGTCTGAAAAATATTGTAAGAGAGGAATCAGAAGATTCAATGAATGCCGTGGCCGCTTTAATCGATTCGGAAGCCGGTAATATTTTTAATTTCCTTGCCGAAGAAGCGTCCTTCCTTAGGATCGCCAAAATCCATGTTGCTGGAAAGGCTGACCCCTCAACGAGAAAGGCTTTTTTAAAACAAATGGGAATCATCGGCCAAAAAGAATTCGCCGAAAGCATTGAAAAAGAGGTAGCCCAAAAAACAGAGCCCGAAATCATGGCTGCCCGGATTTTTGTGGTGGACGATTCAAAAATGATGCTCAAACTCTATCAAAACAAACTCATGGCCATCGGCTTTACGACCATTACCTTTGACCGCCCCGAAGAGGCCATTCCTCAGATTCTTCAAAAAAAACCGGACCTGGTCATTACCGACCTGAACATGCCTAATATCAGCGGCCTTGAACTGACCCGCGAAATACGGAAAAAATTTTCAAGGCAGGAAATGCCCATTCTCATGATCACCACCCAAAGTGATTTTGTTGAAAAAGAAGAGGGTGATATCAAGGTCAATGACACGGTTCTGAAAAAATCAGGTATTAATAAAATCCTTCATAAACCCTTTACCGACAAAGAATTCCATAAGGCCGTCAGTAGTTTTATCAGCATTTGACGGCCAACCCCCAAAAGCCTGAAAATCCTGACATTACAGATGATAAAAAGGACAATCCATGATACGAAAAGCCGTACTTGATGATGTAAAATCCATCCACGCCCTGTTGCAGTTCTATAATATAAAGGGGGAACTCCTGGCCCGGCCTCTGAGCAAGCTTTACGACCATTTAAGGGATTTCTGGGTATATGAGGATCCACAAAAGAAAAAGGTGGTGGGATGTTGCGCCTTGCAGTTCTGCTGGGAAAACCTTGCTGAAATACGATCCCTGGCCGTTGATCCGGAATTCACAGGCCAGGGCATCGGTAAAACGTTGACGGAAAGAACCATAGAGGAAGCGTTTTATTTCAAGATAACGGATTTATTCACCCTGACCTACCGGCCGACCTTTTTTGAACCCTTTGGATTTTCGGTTATTGATAAAAATCAGCTTCCCATCAAGGTCTGGTCAGACTGCATCGGTTGTGTCAGTTTCCCCAACTGCAATGAAATTGCCATGCTTAAAAAACTAGGATGAATACACCATCTTGTATGGGATGGGGGGATGGCTGATGACGGAGGGTTTCGGCAGGATCTGCTCCTCCGATACCGTCAGCCAGTTGGTATCCGGTTTTAATTCCCTGAGCCTGCCCCCTTCCGACGGCAGGGCATGGAGGGTATGGTCATATTTGACATGGAAAATACAGATATAATTTTTTCTTTGCCGGGCAACGACATAATTTTTTGAAAAACTGTTCATGGTAATCCCGGCAATATCCACTATCTTTTTAATGTCGGTCTCCTCGAGTTTGACCAGAACGGATTTCGATATGCCCCTTTCATCAATCTTTAAAAGAGCCCTGGATTCACTGGAAGACACATAGATCGTTGCAATTCCGGGAAAACTGCTGAAATAGCGGGCCGCCACACCGGCAGCCGTTCTTCTTCCCCCGGCCAGGACGGGAATCCCGTAATATTCAAAAAATTTCTTCTGGAAATCCTCGGCATATTCATCCCCTTTTTCATAGAGATCCTTTGAAATATATCGTAAATCTCTTGCCAGATCTTCGGCCGCTTCGGCAATGGGCCAGTCTATCCTGACATGGAAATGGGTCAGGGCATACCTTGCCATGGTATTATGCCTTTTCTGAATCAGCAGGGCATAGTCGATGGGAAGCAGGGATTTTAACAATGAAAAAAAATTACGGGCCTCAAAAAATTTCAGATCCCGGTTAAAATTTTCCACATCCGGGAAAGATTTATGCCTTAATAAATTATTCTTTGTTGTTTTATTGGCGTCAAAATAGCGGATATATTTTTTATGTTTTTTCTCGATAAAATCTTCGGTAAAAATAATGAGAAATGAGTTCTGGGCATCGGATTCAACGGTTGGAATCCTTGCCCTGGGTTTGAGTTCTCTGAGTTCCACAAAGGGATAGGGTGTTTTTATCCTTAGAAAATTATTATAGGATTCCACCAGGGAATATTCCAGGGCAAACTGGTCCAGCTCATCACGAAGCACTTCATAATAGGACCTTCGAAGCTTTTCCTCCCGGCTCAGACAATCCCTGTTTTTGCAGGATATCAATTTTTTCCCCTTTGTATGGTTTAATTCAAGGCGGCAACCCCGGGCAAAATTTTTCCTTCCATCATGTGTAGAAAGGCTCCACCCCCGGTTGAAATATAACTGACCTTATCCTCGATACGGCATTTTTTAGCTGCAAGCCCGGTATCCCCGCCGCCGACTACGGAAAACGCTTTTGAGGCGGCAATGGCCTCGGCAACGGCCTTTGTTCCAGCCATAAACGGGTCCATTTCAAAAACCCCCATGGGACCGTTCCAAACAATGGTGCCGGCGCCTTCAATGGCTTCTGCATATCGTACAGCGGTTTTCGGCCCGATATCCAGGGCCATCCAGCCGTCCGGAATCTCATGGATGGAAACCGTCTTGGATCTTGCATCCTTATCAAATTTTTCCGCACAGACCAGATCATCGGGCAAAAGAAAATCCACCCCTTTTTCCGCCGCTTTTTGAATAATTCGGAAAGCTTTTTCCAAAAGGTCCTCTTCAATCATGGAACCCTGGGTGTCAATCCTCTGGCTTTTCAGGAAGGTATTGGCCATGGCGCCGCCGATGATAAGCGTGTCAACAAAGCTCAGCATGTTTTCCAGGGCAGCCAGTTTGGAAGATACCTTTGCTCCGCCGATGACTGCCACAAGGGGTCTTTTCGGATTTTCAACGGAATCGTAATAGGACTTTATTTCCTTTTCAAGCAGAAAGCCTGCTCCGGATTCTCCTGCAAATTTCGGAATCCCGGTCACCGAAGCCTGATCCCGGTGGGAAACGGCAAAGGCTTCGTTGATATAAACATCACAAAGCCCGGCCAGAGCCTTTGCAAATTCATCGGCATTCTTCTCTTCTTCCGGGTGAAATCTGAGATTCTCAAGGAGCAGGATCTCGCCTTCCTTCAAACGGCTGACCTGTTCCCTAACCGCATCACCAATGCAATCCGCTGCAAACAGGATTTCTTTTTTCAGGAGTTCCGACAACCGTTTGGCCACCGGAGCGAGGCTGTACGTCATATCCCGTTTGCCCTTGGGTCTTCCCAGGTGGGAGGCCAGAATGATTTTTGCCTTATTTTCCATCAGGTATCGGATCAGGCCGAGAGTCTCTTGGATCCGGTTATCATCGGTGATATTCAACCGGTCATCCAGGGGCACATTATAATCCACCCGGACAAACACTCTTTTTGATGTGACACGGATATCTTTAACGGATTTCATGGGTTTCTCCAAAAAAATCTTTTGATTTTCGATGCACCTGTTTTTTCCGGGACCAGCGTTCAAAAAAATTCATCACACCGGAGCTGACGCCTCTTTCAATGAGTTCTTCTTCCACCTGGAGCCCGTCTTTTGTGGCCATGGCCTTTTGCAAGCATTTGGTCTTGACCGGGCAATAATAAAAACAATCGTCCGGAGTCTGCCGGAGCCCCTGGTCCGTCATGGGAAATACTTTTTCAAGGTTGCCGAAGCAGTCTTTGATTTCGTCTTCGCTGTTCATCTGCTCTCTTCAAATTCCGTGTTAAATTGTGAAATCAACCCTTGGGCGGCAAAACTGAAAAAACCGCCGCTGCTGATGATCATATGTTCGTGTAAAATGATTCCAACATATTTTAAGGCGAAAAACAATTTTTTTGTGATTTCCATATCACTTTTTGAGGGCGTTGCATCCCCGGAAGGATGATTATGGGCCACAATCATTGCAGCCGCATTGTGCTGCAACGCGCTGATGATGACTTCCCTCGGATATACGGAACTGGTGGTCAGGGTCCCGGTAAAAAGAATTTCAGACATCAGGACCCGGTTTTTGGCATCCAGAAAAATCCCGGCAAAGACTTCCTTTGTTTTATGGCCCATGGTCTGATTCAAATATTCCAGAAGATCTCTCTGGTTTTGAACCACATCCCGTGAGATGATCTTTGTCTCCAGATACCGGTCGGCCGCTTCTTTGATGAGCTTAATGCCGAGGCTGTTGGCCGGTCCCACCCCTGCAATGTCGCAGAGAGACCCATGGCTTGCCTCCAGAACCGCGGGAAAGGTTTTAAACCGGTCTAAAAGCAGCTTTGCACTTTCCTTGCAGTCCTTTCGAGGGGTATTCAGGGAAAGCAGGAGTTCTATGACTTCATAATCTGAAAACCCCTGGAGTCCGCTTTTCAAGAACCGGTCCCGAAGCCTTTTTCTATGACCTTCTCCCTTATGACTCGATGTCGTCTTCCGTATCAATATCCTCCTCGTTTTCCGGGAAAGCTTCCGGATCAAGGATGTCTTCACCCTCTTCCTCTTCAGGAAGCCTTGCAATGCCGATGAGGGTCTCTCCGGCAGACAGATGAATGAGTCTGACACCCTGGGTATTTCTGCTGATGACATTAATCCCCTGGATGGCGGTGCGGATCAGTTTTCCCTTGTCCGTCACCATCATGAGTTCATCATTGTCATCCACCAGGAGCAGGGACACCATTTTGCCGTTGCGTTTGGAGGTTTTAATGGAAAAGACCCCTTTTCCGCCCCGGGTCTGGGATCTGTATTCATCCGTGAGAGATCTTTTTCCAAATCCGTTTTCAGTAACGGTCAGAAGGGTGTTTTGCGATCCCAGCACTTCCATCCCCACCACCTTTGCCCCTGCATCGATCCTCATTCCCCGGACTCCCATGGAACTTCGGGCCGTGTCACGGACATCCTCCTCATGGAACCGGATGACCTTACCGCCATCGGATCCTAGGAAAACATCCATGTTTCCGTCCGTGATGCGGGCAGCAATCAATTCATCCCCCTCGGCCAGTTTCACCCCGATGAGCCCGCCGGATCTGGGCCGGGAATAATCCATCAGATCTGTTTTCTTGACCCTTCCCAATTTTGTGGCCATGACCACATATTTATTTTCCACAAATTTATCGACGGTCAGGACCGTGGCCAGTTTTTCCCCTTCATCAAAATTCAACAGATTTACAATGGCCTTTCCAAGGCTTGAACGGCCGGCCATGGGCAATTCATAGACCTTGGACTGGTAGACCTTGCCGAAATTGGTGATGAACAGGAAGGTGGCATGGGTGGAGGCAACAAACAGGTGTTCCACAAAATCATCGGTTTTGGTTCCCATGGCGGTTTTACCTTTGCCGCCCCGGTGCTGGCTGACATAGAGGGTAACCGGATTCCGTTTGATATATCCGCTTCGGCTCACCGTCACCACCATGTCTTCTTCGGTAATCAAATCTTCGATACTGATTTCGGCAGAGCTTTCAACAATCTCGGTGCGCCTTGTATCTCCGAATTCCTCATCCAGTTCCTTGAGTTCATCCTTGATCAGGCCCCGGACCACCTCATCACTGGAAAGGATCTTTTTAAACCATTCGATATCCTTTAACAGAGCCTCGTATTCACTGATGATTTTTTCCCTTTCAAGTCCGGTCAGCCGCTGAAGCCGCATATCCAGTATGGCCTGGGCCTGGAAGGCCGTCAAATCGAAAGTGGACATGAGGCCGTTTTTGGCTTCTTCCGGGGAACGGGCCGCCCGTACCAGGGCCACCACCTCATCCAGGTGGTCCAGGGCGATTTTTAATCCTTCCAGGATATGAGCCTTTTCCTCAGCTCTTTTCAGGTCAAACCGGGTCCGCCGGACAATGACGGTTCTGCGGTGGCTGATAAAATGATTCAGGATCTCTTTTAAGGTCAGCAGTTGGGGCCGGTTATTGACCACGGCCAGGAAAATGATGCCGAAACTGGTCTGAAGATTGGTATGCTTATAGAGCTGGTTGATCACCACCTCGGCCATCTGATCCTTTTTCAGCCCGACCACCATTCGCATCCCGTCCCTGTCGGATTCATCCCTGACAAAGGAGGCCCCGGTAATGACCTTGTCCCGCATGAGTTCGGCGATTTTTTCAACCACTTTTGCCTTGTTGACCTGGTAAGGCAATTCCGTCACCACAATGCTTTCCTGGTCGGTTTTTTTATTTTCCTCCACTTCCACCTTGGCCCGGAGGGTAATAATACCCCGGCCGGTGCTGTATGCCTCATGGATTCCCTTGGTTCCATAGATATGGCCATAGGTGGGAAAATCCGGACCCGGAATAAATTCCATGAGACCG
>JAABTB010000004.1 GCA_011390085.1 Desulfobacula sp. | reverse complement strand
AGGATGATCCTGTTTGCCGTCAGACAGGCGGTGAAAAAACTTGAAAAACTGCTGACCGTTAAACTGGATTTTTTCTGATGCGCTGGTGGTTTATTGCAGGGGTCATCGGTATCCTGTTGATTCTTCTCGGCCTGACCATGGTCATTCCGCTTCTGGTCAGTTTCAATTATCAGGACCAGGCCCAGGATGGTTTTATCCGGTCCCTGGGCATTACAATGGCAGCAGGCCTAATTCTGATGGTTCTGTCCAAAAAACAAGGCGGAGATGATTATATCAATCAAAAGGAAGGAATGACAACGGTAGCCCTTGCCTGGACAGGCATCAGTCTTTTCGGCGCCCTTCCCTTTTATTTCAGCCCTGAATTTACAAACCTTACGGATGCTTTTTTTGAATCGGTTTCCGGTTTCACAACTACCGGATCATCGGTGATGGTAAATATAGAGACGGCCGTCCCAAGTCTTCTTTTCTGGCGAAGTTTTATTCAATGGCTTGGAGGCATGGGAATCATCGTGCTGTCCATCGCCATCCTGCCCTTCCTGGGTGTTGGCGGGATCCAATTATATAAGGCCGAAGTACCCAGCCCGGTGCCGGATAAGCTCACTCCCCGCCTGAGCGATTCTGCAAAAATCCTGTGGATTGTGTATGCCGTCCTCACCCTGCTTCTGATTATCTTTCTTCTGGGCGGTGGCATGAGTCTTTTTGAAGCCGTCTGCCATGCCTTTACCACCATGCCCACCGGGGGTTTTTCAACAAAAAACCTCTCCATTGCCCAGTATGACAGTGCTTTTTTTGATTTTACCCTTATCTTTTTCATGATCCTGGCCGGTATCAATTTTACCCTGCATTACCAGATGCTCAGGGGCAGACCCCTGATTTTCTGGCAGGATACGGAATGCCGATTTTTCCTTTTATTTACCCTGGCCATGACCCTTCTGATCACCTGGAACATCTACGGCAGTTTATACCCAAACCTTTTCCAGGCCTTCAGGTTTGCAAGTTTCCAGGTTGTCTCCATTCTGACCACCACGGGCTTTGCCACGGCAGACTATGAAAAATTTCCCGGACTCAGCCAGATGATTCTTTTTTTGTGCATGTTTATAGGGGCTTGTGCAGGATCAACCGGCGGCGGGATGAAATGTTCGCGGATCATTGTCTGCGGCAAATATGTTTACCGGGAATTGTTCAAGATTATCCACCCCAGGAGTGTCAGCCAGGTCAAAATCAATAATAGGGTGATTTCCAATGACGTACTGAGAACCATCATGGCGTTTCTGGCCCTGTATATGGGAATCTTCATCCTGTCCAGCCTCCTTCTCGGCGTCATGGGGCTGGATATGATGACCGCATTCGGTGCGACTGCGGCATGTATCGGAAATATCGGGCCCGGATTCGGCACCGTGGGACCCACGGAAAATTTTGCGCACCTGCCGGCATCGGCCAAATGGCTCTTATCTTTTTGTATGCTGCTGGGCCGCCTTGAACTTTATACGATGATCATCCTGGTTGTTCCTGAATTCTGGAAAAAATAGGGCCTGGCTAAGCCCCCTTGATTTCAGGATGGCTTGCAAGGGAGTGCAGAAACTGGTTAGTGTGCATTTCCATTCTGGAGCTGAAGAGTTCCACTACTTTTAACATGACGGTATGGCCGATTTCAAAATCTTCTAAAAACAATTGGCGCATCTGTTCACCGGAAACCGTGATCATGGTGCTGGTTTCTGCGCACACGGCCGTAAAGGTGCTGGTATGCCCCCCCAGAAGGGCGGATACACCAAAAGTCCGCCCCGGATTAACTTCATCCAGAGTTAAAAATTTTCCTGATCCGGACCGGGAGTTTAAAAACACCTTTCCGGAAACCAGCATGTATAAAAGGGCCTTTTCCTGGTTTTGTCTGAAAAGAAGGCTTTCCTCGTCAAAGGTCTCCAGTTGTGAAATGGTCCCTATTTTTTCAAGAATCAGGTCAGGCATGTCTTTAAGAAAAGCAATTTTTTTAAAATATTCTTTTTCTACCATTGTTTCAGATCCTTATTAAATCACATGGGTAAGGTCTTCAATATCGTGGATATCTTTTTTCAGCTCAGGATTTTCATCCAGGGCCTTCATGATCATCCTGGCCCGGATATCCATCTTATTCTTATATTGCCGGGCAGCTCCCAGTAACATATAGTAGGCCAGTTCATGGTTCTCTTTAAACAGTTCCCTGATCCGTTTTCCGGATAATGTAATCGCCTCACAGGTTTCCTGGCAGACGGCAGTATAGGAAGCGGTTGATCCTTCCAGAAGGGCCGATGTGCCAAAGGACGACCCGGACTGGATATAGTCGAAAATAACATCAACCCTGGGTGTCAATTCCTTTTTAACGGCCACCTGCCCCATGATGAGCATGAAAAAGGTGTCCACTCGTTCATGGATGCTTATCAACTGGGTATTGACCCCATAAATATTCAACTGGGCTTCCCTGGCAAGGATCTCAAAAAGATGATCCGGGAACCCTTTTAACATATTGATACGTCGTAAATCTTCTATCTTTACCATAATGGATATCCTGCCTGAGTTAATACCATCATTAAAAGGACAAAGGATACGGCAACCACGGCACCAATACCAATGGGCAGTGTGCCACCGTTAAGATCCTCGTAAAGTCTTTTTTTCTTTAATCCCAGTCGTTTCTCCCGGTAGCCCAGCAAAAGCCAGATATTGACGGAACAAAACATTACCATATGGATAGCCGCCCTGCTGAAAAAAGAAGCTCCGCTTTTAACAAAACGAATTAACACTCCTTCTGCAAAAAGGTTCAGGGAATTCAGGCTCCTGTCCAGGAGTTTATAAACAAAACGGCCTAATTTTCGATAGGTCCAGTCTGCATCAAGGTTTCTGCTCCTGACCTCCGGAACATAATAGCCGGACAGGATCAAAAGCGTGAAGGCTAGGGCGCCGAACATGAGAAGCTGCAACTGACCTACCACATGGGCCCCGGTATAGGGCTGATAATCTACGGCAAAGGGCAGAAGATGATACAGGGGCTGATAAAACACGCCAAGGCCCACGCATAGCGCTGCAGCCGTTCCCATGGCCAGAAGCATATTCAACGGCGGTTCTTTGGCCCGGATGCCTGAATCATGCCCGAAAAAGGTAAAAAACGGCACCTTGATGCCGGCATGGTCCACAACGCCTGTAGAGGCAAACTGAAGGACGAGCCAGATCAGAAAAAATTTATCCTGGGCAGAAGCACTGATGATCATGGATTTGGACACAAAGCCGGAAAAAAGAGGGAAGGCGGAAATGGATGCGGCCCCGACCATACAAAACAGGCAGGTCAGCGGCATGGTTTTATAAAGACCGCCGATCTCCGTACACTTTATCTTTCCCGTCATCTGGAGAACGGAACCGGCCGCCATAAACAGCAGGGCTTTGTAAATAATATGGCAGAAGGCATGGGCCACGGCACCGTTCAATGCAAGTTGACTGCCGATACCGATACCTACCAGCATGAAACCAACCTGGTTCATGAGGCTATAGGATAATACCCTTCGGATGTCATTTTCAAGAACGGCATAAAAAATAGGCAAGGCAACCATCAGCCCGCCGATCACCAACAGGATATCGGCGCCGGGGAAGGTCCTGATCAGAAGATACACAGCGGATTTGGTGGTAAATGCACTTAAAAACACCGTACTGGTCGGTGTTCCGTTGGGATAGGCATCGGGCAGCCAGGCGTGGAGTGGAATAGCTGCCGCATTCAGGGCAATTCCGATGAAAATCAGATAGGATTCGATTCCGCTAAGACCAATATAGTCAAAAGCAAGGGTTCCTGTTTTCTGAACATAAAGAACGATCCCGGCCAGAAGAAAAAGACCGCCGATGAGATGGACCAGGATATATCTGAACCCGGCCTCCCGGGATTCTTTGGTTCGAGAGGCAATGATAAGAAAGGTGGAACTGACGGCCATGATTTCCCAGAAAAGATAAAGGGATAAAAAATCTCCGGCCAGAACCACCCCCAGGGTTGATCCGACATAAACAAGGCCTGATACGTGCTGGAGATCATCCTTTACTTTAAGGGCAAATAAAACACCCAGAAAGGCCATAATGGTGAATACATAACCGAAAATCAAGGACAATTTGTCCATTCGTCCAAGAATCATTTCATATCCCCAGAATTCAATAACCCATACATTTCCCACGGGTAATTTCATCAGGGTGATAAATACAATAACGGGCAGGACCAGCATATAAGCGGATTTTGCCCTGCCCCGGATAAAAGGGATCAGAACGGCGCCCAATATCAAAATAAATGCCGGGGGAAGCATATTATTGATCATAATAATCCTCTTTTCGCATGATGATTTTTCTCAAGACCTTGGCAACAAATATCAGCAGGACATAGGAAATAAACCCATAAACCGCATAAAATCCGTAAAAATGCTCTACGGAAAATTCACCGTGCATATCCACAAAGGCTTCTGCAATCAGGACCAGTATCAATGCAATAAAAAATCCCATACGAAGCCGTTTGACATTCTGCGGATTATCAAAAATGGTCAGTTCTTTTTTCATTTTCCCCTTTACTCCTTTATCAATGGGCAACGTGTGAAAAAATATAAATAAAATAAATCACAGCTACACAGATAACGATATGGAATGCGGTTCTGAATCCTGGGGTTTCTGCATGGATCAGAACTTCATATTCTTCCCCGTTAAATTTTTTCTTTTTTATTCCCATATAAGCAGTTCCTTAAATTTTGTTAAATACCCAGGCCCACCTTGATCAGGTTGATGAAAATGGTCGGGTAAAAGAATAAAATAATTGATATCACTGCCGTCAGCATCAGGGGGATGATCAGGCAGAGATTGGCTTCTTTTATTTTTTCCGGAGGGTTTTCCTCTTGATCTTCGCTTTTTCCGAAAAACCCTTTGTATACAATGGGCAGAAAATAAAACGCATTCAAGAAAGAGGACACCAGAAGCACCAGCATAAAAATGGTCTGCTGGGCTTCAAGGGTTCCCAGGATCAAATTCCATTTGCTGTAAAAACCGCCTGTCGGAGGAAGACCGATGACGCCCAAGGCACCGATAAAAAATGCCGCAAAGGTAAATGGCATTTTTCTGCCAAGCCCGCTCATCTGGCTGATATATTTCTTATGAGTGGTAACATAAATGGCCCCGGCACAGAAAAACAGGGTAATTTTTCCAAAAGCATGCATGACAATGTGAATAACTCCGCCCAAAAGCCCCTGGGGAGTTAAAAGGGCCACGCCAAAAACAATATAGGACAACTGGCTGATGGTGGAATAGGCCAGCCGACGTTTCAGTTCATCCTGGGACATGGCAATGCAGGAGCCTAAAAGGATCGTGACCGAGGCAATGATCATCACCATGATGCCGAGGTTATAGGTCGTGAGCAGGTCCACGCCGAAAACACCCGTCATCACCCGGACAATGGAAAAAACACCCACCTTCACAACGGCAACGGCATGAAGAAGGGCGCTGACCGGGGTAGGCGCCACCATGGCTGCCGGGAGCCAGGAATGGAACGGCATGATCCCGGCCTTGGCAAATCCGAATACAAACATAAGAAGCAGTACCGTGGCCTCAGGCTTGGACAATTCCCCGGTAAAAATTCCGGCTGTTGAAAATTCCAGGGTCCCGGTAACATGATAGCAATAGATCATGGCCGGCAGGACAAGGCCGATGGAGGTCCCTAAAATAAAGGTCAAATATCGTCTGCCGGAAATTTTTGATTTCTCGTCCTGGTGATGGGTCACCAAAGGATAGGTGGCCAGGGACAGGATTTCATAAAAAAGATAAAGGGTCAGTAAATTAGCTGAAAACGCTGCGCCAATGGTGGCGGAGATGGCCAGGGCAAAAAAGGAGACAAACCGGGTCTGCCCGTGTTCCTTAAGCCCCCTCATATAGCCGATGGAATACAGAGAGGTGACAATATAGAGGCTTGCCGCTACGATTGCAAAGAGCATGCCGAGTCCATCGACCCTGAAGGCAATGGATGCACCGGGGACAAATTCAAACAGGGTCAGAACAATCTGTTTTCCGGCCAGTACGGCCGGCAGCATGGAAAGTATAAGGACCAATTTGATGATACCTGCTATGAAAATCCATGATTCCCTGACATTGGGCTTGCTTGAAGAAGAAATCAGCACCGGAACGACAAAAAGGGTGACTAAAACTGCCAGAAGGGGTTTGATTGAAATGATGGTTTCCATTTTTACCTTTATTTTAATATCATCGTGTTCATCTTCATTTCAGGAAAGGAAGAATGATTGTATTGACAATGGTTCCTGAATAAAATCCCGTTACCACCAGGGAAAGGCTGACAAGCCCTGAAATAATGATCATGGAGACCGGTGCGTCCTCGATTGCAACCGGGCCGTGGGAATTTTCGTGGTCAGGGGATCCGGATTCGAAAAAACAGATTTCAAATACCTTGAAGAACAGAACGGCACAGATAAGACTGGAGATGACAAGGGCTGCCACAAAATGGTAGGCCCCTTTTTCCATGGCACCCAGAATCAGATACCATTTGCTGAAAAATCCGCAGGTGGGCGGAACGCCAATGATACTGAGCGCTGCGAGAACGAATCCGCCCATGGTCCAGGGCATTTTCCCGAACAACCCCTTCAAATCCGTAATGTCGACCTTTTCAATCCTGTAAACCATATTTCCCACAGCAAGAAACAGGGCAAAGGTCATGAGGGCATCGTTGAGGATATGGAGAATAGCCCCGGTCATCCCGAGCTGATTTCCCATCCATGCCCCGCCCACCATATAGCCGATCTCACAGACAATAATATAGGTCAGCATTTTTTTCAGATTTTTCTGGGCCAGGGCCATTACGCCTCCGGCAAGGACGGCAAGGGTGGCCAGCCAGACCACGGCGTCGGAAAGATGAAGGGTGTTAAAAATATAGTCATAGCCAAACACGGTGACCATGAGCCGGATCATGACATAGACCATAACTTTGGTCATGAGCGGGGCAACCACCCGTGAAAAAGCTGTCGGCGAATAGGTATAGGCATTGGGCAGCCATACATGCATGGGGAAGAGGGCCATTTTTATCCAGATTCCCAGGATACACAGGATAAATGCCGTGAGAACCGTTGAAGACCCCTCGGACCCTTTGATCAGCACAGCCACATCCGCCATATTCAAAGAACCGGTGTACATATAGAGATAACCGACCCCCAAAAGATAGAAACTGGCACCGATGACCCCGATGAAAACATAATTGAGGCTGGCCAGGGGTCCCCTGTCCTTGTCTCCCAGGGCGATCTGGGCATAGCTGGTCAAGGATGTGATTTCAATGAGGACATAAAGGTTAAACAGGTCACCGGTGATGCTGACGCCGAGAAGGCCGGTGACAAAAAGATTATAGACCGTAAAATAAGACCCGGTCCGGTCGCTGATTTCCTGTTGCACGCTCCTATAGCTGGCGATCAGGTTCAAAAATGCAACACCGGCTACAAGGATAAGCACCATGGCGTTCAACAGGTCAATCCGGTATTCGATCCCTATGGGGGGTGCCCAGCCGGCAAGCTTGTACTGGATGGGACCCGATGCAATAACCTGAATCATTACCTGAATGCCTGAAAAAAGGGAAACGGCAAGACCGGCAAGGGCGATCGGATACGACAGACGCTCGTCAATCCATACAAAAAGCCCGGCAAAAAGGGCGGCAATAAACGGTGCAACAACGATAAGTGCTGGGTAATTGTCCATGGTCTATTCTTCCGATAAGCGCATTCTGAGTTCATCTTCTTCCAGTGTCTGATACCGCTGGTATATTCTGACGGCAAGGGCCATGGCATACCCAAAGGTTGCAACGGAAACGACAATGGCCGTGAGCATGAGGCATGAGGTCAAAGGATTAATATAGTCTGCTGCATGGATGGCGGTTGCGCCATGGGCATCATGGGCATTGGCCAGGATGGGGATGGTGGCATCCCGCTTATATCCGACAGACACATAAAAAAGAATGATGGCGGTCTGAAAGATATTCATTCCCACTATCTTTTTGACCAGGTTGTTTTTGGCAATCATGCCGTAAAGGCCGATCATCATAAGGATGACATACAACCAGTAATTATATTTTGCTACAATCAGGGATAACACATCACTCATAGCCTTACCTATAATCCTTCATCGTGTCGTCCTTCGGAGACGATATTAATATAAATGATAAGCATGACGGCCATAACGGCGATTCCGACACCGATTTCAACCCCGAGCATGCCGATGGCCCTGATATTATGATGGGAATTCCACGGAACCAGGGGGGCTAGTTTTGAATAATCCAGAAAATTTCCTCCCATGAGCATGCACAGGGCGGCAATACCGGCATAGAGCAATACGCCGGCGGCGGCAAAAATCCCCAGGACTCTTTCTTTGACCCGTTTTACAAGGGTCTTCAAATCATAAGAAATGGCCAGGAGAATGAGGCTGGACCCGAAAATGACTCCGCCCTGGAACCCCCCGCCCGGTGAATAATCGCCATGGGCTACCACATACATGGCATAAATCTGAATAAAAGGAATCAGTATCCGGCACACGGTTTTGATAATCAGATCCGGAGGAACCCAGTCCTTATCCATGTATCCGAATTCTTTTCCAATGGTAAGCGGTTTTTGGGAATCCTTGACATGAAGGATGACTCCGGTGGGGATATGGCGGTAATAATGATCTTTTTTCTCCCGGAAATCTCTTAATAAAAGAAAGCAGGCAAGCCCTCCGCAGAAGATAACAGCGGTTTCAAACATGGTGTCAAACCCACGGTAGTCGGCAACAACGGCTGTGACAAAATTGGGGGCACCGGTATCGTTAAGCGCATTTTCAATATAATAATTGGAAAGATGAAGGGAGGCCGGCGAGTTTGGATCTCCCCAGTCCGGAAACTCTCCTGTTCCGTAGAGCAATAAGGCCCCGGTCAGGCATACAACGATAAATGCGAAAAATCTCAATCTTTTGTCCTCCTTCGGGTCCTGAAAATTGCCGCCACAAAGAAAACCGTACTGACCCCGGCGCCCACAGAAGCTTCTGTAAAAGCGACATCCACGGCGCCCATAATGGTCCAGAGCAGACACATTAAAAATGAATATGCCCCGAACAGAATGGCGGTTCCCAGGAGATCCTTGACGGAAAGAGCGGCAATTGCGCAAAAAATGACAAAGGTCAATACAATGATATCAATGGGCCAGTGCATGATTAACCCCTTTGTTTCTTTTTGGTCCAGTGCCTTAACCCGGCCCGCATACCGGCATCCACAATGGTATGGGTGGCGGTGGGGCTGGCCAGGGACACAAAAAAGACAATTAAAAACAGTTTAATGGATACCAGGAGGGTTCCAAGGGAAAAATGGTGAAGATTGAACAGGGCAAGCCCTATCACCATTGAAAGCGTTGCAAGGGTATCCAGTTTCCCGGCAGGATGAAGCCTGCTGTAAAAATCAGGCATTCTTATGATACCGATGGCGCCTCCCAGAAAAAAGAGCAGGCCGAAGCTGATAAATACAATCACAATGATGTTCATGATTTTCTCCTGTCTGACAATCAATCCATAAAGGATTCTTCGTACAGTCCTTTTCGCTTGTGGAAATACCGTGCGGCTGCAATGACTGCCACGAAATTCAAAAATCCATAGGCAAGCGCAATATCGACAAACATATCCACGCGCTCATACAAAAATCCGATCAAGAGCAGAAGCACAACGGTTTTACTGCCGATGGCATTAACGCCGATGAGCCGGTCCAGTACTGTAGGTCCGAACAGAACCCTGTACATGGAAAACAGCATGATCAAACACAAGCCCACTGCTACGTAAAGAAAAAACGATATCATAGGGTTTCTCCAAAAATTTTTGAGACCTTATTTAACATATCCCCCGGACAGCCTTCGGCAGATGCCTTGTCAATGGCATGGACCTTAAACACCCCGTCGTTATCTGCCGTTACCGTAATGGTGCCCGGTGTCAGGGTGATGGAATTGGCAAGGGTTACAATGGCCATCTCTGATTTTAAATGGGTTTTAAAGGTGATAATCTGAGGGTCGATCAAATCCTTCATCCGTGGATGCAGCGTAACATACAGAACATGAAAATTGGCTTTTACAATTTGCCAGATCAGCCAAGGCAGATATTGAACAAATCGAAAAAAGATTCCAATAAATTTCAGCTCCATGGAAGGAAACAAAAGATCATAAAAATAATAGGATACAAGAAAAGATGAAATCACGGCCAGAACCAGAAGCAAAGGGTCAAATATTCCCGAAAGAACCAGCCAGCATAAAAGCATTAAAATAAAGGTGAGCAAAAATGAAAAAAAAGATTTTAGGAATGTCGACGATGGTTTGCCGACATCGTTGGAAACCCCGTTGCGAATAGCAGTCATTGAATTATCCTCCCTGAATAGAATACGCTCTAAGCCTTAGATATTATTTTTCTACGCCGTAGAGTTTGCGGAATTTGCCATACAGTTTGGAGATGGGGCCCTGTTTTCCGGGTCCTTTGCCGGCGCTATCTTTTTCCGAGGATAATTTTTCCTGTTGGATTCTGAAATCATAGGCCGATTTTATGGTTTCAATGAGGGTGTCCATATCCACCGGCTTTGAAAGAAATTTAAATGCATTATATTTACCGCTTTCCAAAGCATTTTCAACACTTCCATGTCCTGTCAGCACAATACAGGGCAGAGTCGGTTGAAGACCCTTCAACCTCCTCTGGACTTCAATCCCGTCAATCCCCGGCATCTGCAGATCCACCACAGCCACGTCGAAAGCTTCCCTGGAAGCCGCATCGACGCCTTCTTCCCCGGAAAAAGTGGTTTTAACGGAGAAACCATCCAGAACCAAACGCTTGGCAAGATATTTTAAAAAGGTTTGTTCGTCATCTATGAATAAAAGTTTCATATATTTTCCTTCAATAAACTTTACTGTATCACTATCAAGTCCGGTGGAGCTTATAGCAATACTGGTGTATCGAGTCAATACATAGGGCAAAAAAAGCTATATCGTCATTATATCGTACCGCTTAAAAAACAAGGTCAATTTTCTTTTTGGCCCGGTATGATCAAACAGGGAAAGATTGAATTATCCGCTATATTCTTTGAAATGGAACCGGTCCAGCGCTCGAGGATGGCCGCCTTATCACTGGAACCCAAAATTATCATACTGGCCTGGTATTCCTTGGCCGCCTTTTCAATTTCTTTTTGAGGATCTCCTACGTATACATGGGATCTGGCTTTGATTCCGAGATCTTCAAGCTCATCACAAAGGGCATCAAGTTTTTTACGTTCCTTTTTTCTCACTTTCTGCACTTCATGGCTGTCCGGGCTTTTCAAGGCGCTGTCCTTCACCACATGAATGATATGAATTTCTCCGATTACGTTTTTCATGCCTTTAATGTATTCCATCATCCTGGCACCGGTTTCAGACCAGTTGGTGGCCAGGATCGGGCGCTCAAAAAGCTTTTCAGGAACGATTTTATTTTCAGCCATGTGTTTGAACACAAGAATGGGGATTCGGGTTCTGCGAACCAGCTCAGAGACATCGGAACCTGAATAGAGCTGCTCCAAGGCTCCTTTATGGGACCGGCCGATGACTATGAGATCCGGGGCTTCTTTTTCAATGACCTTCAGGATTTCCGGAATCAGGGTGGAGACTTCGATATAGGCCCCGACCTCCATTCCCATTTCAAAAAGATTTTCAGCCCAGTCAATAAACCGGATATTGGCCGTTTCCTTCAGTTTTACCTCTTCTTCCTTGAGATAGCCTGCCCCTCTTTTCATGGCAACCTTATCTCTTTCAATCACATTAAGGAAAACAACATGTCCCAGTGCCGCCTTTCTGAGTATCAGCAATGAGTTCAGGGCGTCATAACAAAGATCTTCAAACTTTGTTACAAAAAGCAATTTCTTTATTTCCATAATAACTCCAATTTTTTATCTATGGCCGGCTATCCATCAACCCAATTTTTTTCTGACCGCCGCAGCCAACACTTCCGGATCAACCGGTTTTTCCAGGTAAATATCAGGTTTGGGGACTTCAGCCCCTTGAAATTCATCCAGCACTTTCTGGGATTTCAGAAAAGAGCGAAGGGCTATCCCGGTGAACATGATAATGGGAAGCGCCTTGAATTGCTCATGGCTTTTCAGGTGGTGATACAGCCTGATTCCGCTCCCCCTTGGCATCAATACATCCAGAATCACAAGGTCGGGTTTCTCTTTTTCAATTTTTTCCAGCCCTTCCACACCATCTTGAGCGATCAAAGGGATGTACTGGTTTTCTTCCAGAACCGTGACAACAAATGATCGAACGTCCGGATCATCATCCACCACAAGGACCTTCTTACTCATAATCCATCCTCCTTGGTCAATTTCCATCAACCGGTTTTGCCTTTGTATAGGGAAGTTTGACCCTGAATGTGCTGCCGACACCGGGACTTGTTTCAATCTCGATGATTCCCTTATGCTCTTCGATCAGCTTTCCCGTCACAAGCAGTCCGAGTCCGGTTCCCTTGCCCCCCTTGGAACTGAACATGGGCGTGAACAGTTTATTCCTGGTATCCTCATCCATGCCGCAGCCGTTATCCGCAACCTCAAAACAGATCATATGGTTCTTGTCAATATGGGTTAAAATTTTGACCTCATGTTTTTTAGTGATGTCCTCGTCTTCAATACAGGCATCAATAGCATTGTTGATGATATTTAAAAGCGCGTGGTGGATGGTCTTGGGATCGGCCATCACCTGGTCAATGGATTTGTCCAGGTCCTTTGAAAGGAGGACGTTCTTTGATGCGGCAAACCCCTTTAATAATTCCACAAGCTCGTTGATGATATCATGGGGGGAACAGAGCTCCATTTCCGGTTCCCTCTGCTTGGAATAGGTCAGAAGGTCCTGGGTCAGATCACCGATCCGTTTGATGTTCTTTTTGATGGTTTCCCAGCCGGATTTGAGTTTTTCCGTATTATTATTCTGTATCCCCACATCCACGATATAGGAACCGCCCTTGAGGCCGATGAGAATATTTTTCACATAATGGGCAAGGCCGCTGACGGTCTGTCCCACTGCCGCCAGCCGTTCGGACTGGACCAGCTCCTTTTCAAGCCGCTTGATTTCAGTCAGGTCCTGGAAAAAATTAACGGTTCCGACAAATTCATTGTTTTCAAACAGGACATTGCTGGCATACCGGACCGGTATCTGCCTCCCGTCTTTGGTATGAATCACCTGCTCTTTCCATGGAAAATTTCTCTGATCTTTTTCATCCTTGACCTGATTTTTAAAACCCTTTGCAATCTTTGGCGTATACAGGTCGTCAATGGTCATCTTGTTCCGGACATCCTTTGCCGCCTCTCCAAATAACCTTGCCGCTTCAGGATTATACACGACCACTTTCCAGTCCCTGTCAAAGGCCACAATGGCGTCATTGGAACTGGTAATCAACAGCCTCTGGAAATTGGATTTTCTCCGGATTTCTTCCGTTGCCTCGGCGATCTTGATTTCAAGGGTAGTGGTATATTCCTCAAGTTTTTTGCGGATGGCAATCTTTGATTTTGCCCTTTCAAGGGCAATGGCCAGAGCTGCATCCCGGACCGGCTTGTTGATGAAATCGCTGGCGCCGTATTGAAGGGCCGTGATGGTGGAATCAATATCCCCATGGCCTGTGACGATGATGACCTCTTTTTCAGGATCGATCTCCTTTATTTTCTTAAGAAGTTCAAGGCCGTCCATGCCCGGCATCTTTATATCCGTCACCACAATATCCGGGGATTCGGATTTAAATACCTCAAGCCCCTGTTCCCCGCTGAAGGCGGAAACCGTTTGGTAGCCGTCACTTCGGAGCGACATGGAAAGCAGTCTGACGATCAATTCTTCATCATCAACGATCAGTATTTTAAAGGCTGACATCGGTTTTTCCTTATGCAATTACCGGAAATCGAATTATAAATGTAGCACCCTTGCCGTATTCACTTTGTATTTCAATGGTTCCGCCATAATCCTTAACAATACCAAAACTGATACTGGTGCCGAGACCCGTCCCCTTACCGGTTTCCTTGGTGGTAAAAAAAGGCTCGAAAATCTTCTGTTTGACTTCCTCACTCATGCCAAGCCCTGTGTCCGACACTTCCACAACCACTTGATTCTCTTTGGCATAGGTTTTGATCCGAAGGGTTTTCTCGGCTTTGCGGCCTTCTTTTTCAGCCTTGTCGGCATTTTCATCCATGGAATCGATGGCATTGGTGACAAGGTTGATGAATACCTGTTCCAGCCTATTATGTTCGGCCCGGATGTCCGGAATTTCCGGATCAAGCTCCAGTTTGGCCTGAATGGAATGGACAGTGATCTGATGGCCCAGTACCTTGAAAACATCCCTGATGGGATCATTAACGGTTAATTTTTTCAGGTCTCTTTCCGACTGCCTTGAAAAATCCCTGACATGCTTGATCACACCGGCTGCCCTCGTGACATTATCGATGATATCTTTGGCCATCATGACAAGCTCTTCATTTGGAATCGAAATCCCCTTATTGATCATCTTTAAAATCAGGTCTGCACAGATCTGAATGACATTCAAGGGCTGATTGATTTCATGGGCCATACCGGCGGCCATGGTGCCGAGGGTCGCCAGTTTTCCGGCCTGAATCAACTGGGTGTCCTTTTCCACGCTTTCGGTGATATCCGTGGCCGATGCAATCAGGACATCCCGGTGAATATAGGTGGCATGAACAATCTTGACATTGACGAAAAAAGAACTTTTGTCTTTCTTGAAATGCTTTTTTTTGGTGAAAAGAAGGGCCCCGTTTTTAGGAAGCCCTTCCAGGCTTTGCCTAACGGTTTCATCGGATTTTTCCCAGATATCGAAAAACGACCTGCCCAAAAGATCTGCTTTTGCATATCCATATTCATTTTCCACCCGATGATTCATATCCAGGATTTCAAAGGTCTCACGGTCGACAATAAAAATCGGATTGGGATTGTTGTTGAACAGGGACCTGTATTTTTCCTCTGATTTTTTATATTTTTCATAGAGGGTGGAAAGCTCTTTATCCTGGAGTTCCAGTTCTTCCTTTGCTCTTTTGTCTTCGGTCAGGTCCCTTAAGGTTTCAATGGCACCGATGATCTTGCCGTCCGGAGATTTGATGGGAGCGGCCGTAAAAAAAATCCATTTTCCGCCCTCCCCCAAATGCGGAAAAAATTCTTCTGCTTCATAGGCTTCTTTGATCAGGGCAGATTTTCTCCATGACGAGCCATAATATTTTGTAACCTCCTCTTCCGACATCCCGCCCACAATGACATCGGCCATGGTGGGTCGCTTGGCCGACCGGAACGGCACCCATTGCCGGTCCGTTCCCACCAGCTCATAGGCCTTTTGCCCGGTCAGTTCCTCACAGGCCCTGTTCCAATGGGTGATAATATGCTCGTTATTGATGATAAAGGTGGGGATCATGCTACCCTGAATGACCTGGAAAAGCTCTTTTTCGATTTCAATCAGATCTTCTCTTTCAGACTCAAGAAATTCGCTTTCGCTTTCGGCATTTTTCCTAATTCTTCTGGAATACTCGTCAAAGAGTTCCATGATTTCATTTCTGTCAATTTCCGGAGCCTGGAGCTTTCTTTTTATCCTGATTTTTTCTTCTTCAGCTTCCAGAAAATTTAAAAACGACAGGGCCCTATGGGCTCCAAGGTCGATAATACTGACCCGTTCGGTATTGATTTTTTCCAATATGCAGCTCAAAATCGCATCGTTTTTCAATTTCAAGATGGCGTCAACACCAAAAAGTGCACAGACTTCATTATAATCCGAAGTCACCCGGATTCCTTTTTCCTTTGCGTAAAGGATACCTTCCGAATGGGTCAGATTATCTGCAACCAGCAGCACTTCAGGCGCAGATTCCTTTAAACCGGGGCCCGTCAATATCTCAAGAATCCTTTTACAGGGATTGTTCCCCCCGATAACGGCTATCCTTAATCCTTTAAGGTTGATATTCATTGGTTTGCCTGCTCCTTTTCAATGCCTTTTCCACATCTTTGATGCCCAAATATATTAAAAGAAGATAAAGGTTACAACCACAAAGGTCGGTATTAAAAAAACCAGGGAATATTTCAGGATATAGCCGAAAAAGCTTGGCATGGGTGTCCCGGCTTCGCTGGCTATGGACCGGACCATAAAATTGGGGGCATTGCCGATATAGCTGCACGCCCCGAAAAAAACAGCCCCGCAGGATATGGCCTGAAGATAAATCGCATTTTCCGTCATCAGCAGAGGAACGGAAGCAGATTCCGGCATACCGGCATAAAAACTCCCAAGGGCTGTGTTAAAAAAGGTCAGGTATGTCGGGGCATTGTCCAGAAAGGCCGATAGCATTCCCGTTACCCAGAAATAATGAACCGGGGTTTGAACGGCATTGATGAGAAAAGCAAAGGCGCCGTTGGGGCCGGCCTTCAAGAGCAGGAGGCAAGGAATCATGGTAATGAAAATGCCGATGAACAGATAGGCTACCTCCAGGATGGGAAACCATGAAAATTGATTTTCTTCCCTGACTTGCCTGGGTGTGGCCAGAAGTGATCCGATTCCCATGGCGATTAAAAGCCCGTCCCTCAACCAGTCCTGAACCGCCCGGTGAATGCCCAGGGTGGAGACCTCGCCCAGATCCAGGATACCGCTCATCAATACCGAACCCACGATCCCCAGAAGAAAAATGAAATTATAGATCCCCACCAGGCGCAACGGTTTCTTTTCTCCTTCATCCGGAACCGATGCCTTTTCTTTTTTATAATAATAGGTGTCAAGGACAAAATAGATGGCCAGAAGAATGGCGACGCATAAAAACATGTGGGGTAAGATTTTAAAAGTCCAGAAAAAGCTGACCCCGTGCAGGAATCCTAAAAACAGGGGTGGGTCGCCGAGGGGGGTCAGGGCGCCGCCGATATTGGCCACAAGGAAAATAAAAAATACTACCATAAATGTCGTGTTTTTGCGGTAATCATTGGCCCTTAATAAAGGCCGGATCATAAGCATGGCCGCTCCCGTGGTCCCCATCCATGACGCCAGAAGGGTTCCGATGAGAATAATTCCCGTGTTCACCAGGGGCGTCCCCCGCAGGGTTCCTTTCAGCAGGATGCCGCCCGACACCGTAAACAAAGCCCATAACAGAATGATAAAGGGAACATAATCGGCCAGAATAATGTGAAGGATTTCATAGATGGCCGTCCCCCTATAGGCATAAATAAACGGAAGGGCCATGGAAGCAGCCCAGAAAGCGGAAATTTTGCCGAAATGGTGATGCCAAATATTGGCGGCGACAAGGGGCAACAAGGCAATGGACAAAAGCATACCTGCAAAGGGGATACAACTGAATAAGGGCAGCATTTCCCCAAGGTTCACATGGCTGTCGGCAGTTTCATGGGCCTGCCCCTGAACATGCGTTTCAGGCAGGCCGGTTTTCGCTCCCCCTGAAATATCAACGCCGTCATGGGCTTTTTCTCCGCCGGGATCTTGTGCAAATGCAGGAGTTAACGATAAAAGAAAAATTAAGAAGAGACTTAAAACCGCCAACCTGTCAAATTTCATCGATCCGTTCCCTCCTGGTTAACTGGGTGTAACGTAACCTTTGAATGTTTGTTTGGTCAATCTCAGGATAATGGATACCCTTTTCTGCAATAATGACTCTGGGATACTGCAACCGCTTAAACTGAAATATACCCTCTGACTATTTGATTTGCCGCAGAAAGTCAAGACGAAAACAGAATATCAACCCCGAGCCAAGGTGCATTGAAAAAGAGAATTCCTTGAATGATGACGCTCGCCATGATAGAGAGTATTTTGGTTGTTCCGGCATGTCAAGGAGTACAAACCCATGGGGATTTACAAGTCATTCGTTTTGCCAAAGCTGACGCACTGGGTCTGTTCCCAGAAAGACATTGCACACCAACGCCGAAGAATCGTTCCCCTGGCCAGGGGAAGGGTTCTGGAAATCGGCATGGGTTCGGGCTTGAACCTGCCGTTTTATAATCCGGACCGTATCGAATTCGTCTGGGGCCTGGACCCTTCCGAAGGGCTGATGAAAATGGCTGAACAAAAGGCAACCCACCTTCCTTTTCAGGTCCGCCTCACGGCAATCTCCGGAGAAGCGATTCCCCTGGAAAACAAAAGCGTTGACACGGTTGTGGTGACCTATACGCTTTGTTCGATCCCGGATGTGTCCAAAGCCTTGCAGGAAATGCACCGGGTCTTAAAACCCGGCGGCCGGCTCCTTTTCTGCGAACACGGCAGGTCTCCCGATCCGGCTGTCATCAGGTGGCAGGACAGCCTGAATCCTTTATGGATGAAGGTAAGCGGCGGCTGTCATCTCAACCGCCCCATATCCGGGCTGATACAAAACAGCGGTTTTCATATCAACCACCTGGATATGCAGTATATGAGCCCCATCAAACTGATCAGCTATAATTATCTTGGATCCGCCAGTCCCATATAAGTTTTCAAGGCCCATCAATGGATAACCCGGCTTACTCCTGGCAATAGTAATCACCTTCTTTTTCCTCGAGCCGGCTGAGCAGGGACAAGACCTTGCGGTTGTATTCCTCTGATGCTGCCAACAAGGCCTCCTTCTGTAGTAGCCCCCATGCCCTGGCGGGGCACAACAAAGCATGAAACACTTGAAAAAATAGAGGGATGGTCATAACTATTTAGGAATATCCTTTATTATTTGAAGAATCTCGATGGATTTGATGGAAGCACAGTTTGTTTTTGAGAGGCACTGGTAGACCACTCTTGCTTCACAGGGCAGCGGTATCTCGTAGATCAGGATGGAACGGCCTGTAGTATCTGTTATCTTTACTTCCTCACCAAAACTAA
>JAABTB010000045.1 GCA_011390085.1 Desulfobacula sp. | reverse complement strand
AAAAAGATGACCAGCATGGCAAAGGAGCCTACTAACACGGAGAACTTGTGATCCATGGCCTTATTGAGCAGCTTCGCGTAGGAGGTCAATACCAGGCCTTTGATTTCAATGGGCTTTTCGCCCTCGGCTTCTATTTCTTCAACGGTCATGGCTTTGCCGGCATTCCGGCTGCTTTTTTTCATGAAAAAGGCGCACATGGCCGGATTGACGACCAAAGCCACAAAAAGGGAAGAGCTCAGGGTAATGATCAGGGTGATGGGCAGGTATTTCATGAATTCTCCCATGATGCCGGGCCAGAAAATCATGGGGAAGAAGGCAGCCAGGGTGGTGAGGGAGGAGCCGATGACCGGCCAGGCCACCTCACTGGTGGCTTTCATGGCAGCCTCTATTTTCGGAACGCCCTGCTGCATATACCGGTAAATATTTTCAACAATGACAATGGCATTGTCCACCAGCATACCCAGGGCCAGGGTAAGGGAGAAGAGCACAATCATGTTCAGGGTATAGCCCAGGGCATGGAGTACGGCAAAGGACAGGAACATGGAAAAAGGGATGGCAATCCCGACCAGGAGGGCGTTCCTGAACCCAAGGGAGATGAACAGGACGGCCACCACCAGGATCAGTCCGGAAATGATATTATTCTCAAGGTCCGCCACCATGAGCTTGATGTCCTTGGATTTGTCCATGAGCTTGGTGATGGTGGTATTTTTCGGAAAGGTTTGCTTTGCCTCCCGGATGATGTCATCCACCTTGTCGGCAATAAAAATAACATTCTCTCCCGCCCGTTTCTTTACGGAAATATTGACGGAGTCCACACCGTTCAGGCGGGAAATAGAGGTCACCTCTTTAATGCCGTCCACCACTGTGGCCACATCTTTGAGGTAAATAGGTCTGCCGTTGTGGGTGGACACCACCAGGGAGAGGATTTCTTCAGGGGTTTGGAATTCCCCCGGCACCTTGAGCTGGTATCGTCCGTCCCCCAGGGTAATGGCCCCGCCGGACGTATTCTGGTTTTCGCTGACAACGGTCTGCTGCAGGGAGGTGATGGGAATCCGGTAATAGGTCAGCTTGTCCGGGTCCACCTCGACCCGGATCTCCCTTTCCTGGCCCCCGGTAACTTCCACTTCAAGGATCCCGGGCAGGGCTTCGATGTCATCTTTAATATCATCGGCAATTTCCTTGAGCATACCCGGGCCGCAGGGTCCGGCCAAAGAATAGATCACAATGGGCATTTCGGAAAAATTCACTTCAAATACGGAGGGGTCGTTTTCAAGATCCGTGGGCAGATCGTTTTTGGCCTCATCCACCTTGTCCTTGACCTTGGTCAGGACGTCATCAATATCCGTACCGGCCAGAAATTCGATATTGATCTGGGACAAGCCCTGGGAACTGACCGAGTTGATATTTTTAACCTTGTCCAGGCCCTTGAGTTTTTTTTCGATTTTGATGGTGATGCCGGTTTCAATATCCGAGGCGGAAACCCCCCGGTATTCGGTCCGCACAAACACATAGGGAATGGTGATGTCCGGTTCGCTCTCCCGGGGCAGGGCCAGGTAGGAATAAATACCCACGACAATGATAATCAAGGCCAGCACAAAAACGCTGACCCTGTTTTTAATGGACGTATCAGAGAGGATCATTGGGAGATTTCCTCCATATCCCGGATGGTTTTGGCGACACGGACCTTCTCACCGTCTTCAATGATACGATGGCCTACCACCACCACATTTTCACCCGGTTCAAGCCCTTCGGTCACCTGGGTTTTCCACCCGTCCAGAAAGCCGGTCTTCACAGGTCTGAAATGAACGATCCCCTCTTTTTCAATATAGACCCCGGTTTTTTTATCCACGGTGACCAGGGAATAAATGGGCACGGCAAGACCCCTGGGGTCCTGCTGTTTAACAACCTCCACCCGGACAAACATATCCGGGAGGATCCGGCCGTCAGGGTTGTCCACCTTGATCTCCAGGTTATAGAGCCGGGCCATGGAATCACTGGTTTTGTAAAGATAATGGTATTCGCCGGTACAGGTTTTCCCGTCCAGGGCGTCAATGGTCATATCAAAGACTTTAAGCCGGCGGACGGCATCCACGTCGGATTCGGGAATGCCCACTTCGATTTTCAGCCGATCGATCTGGAGGATCTGGGCCACGGGGTCACCGGGGCTCAGAAAGGTCCCGTTTTCAATATAGATGCGGTCCACAACGCCTTCCATGGGGGATAATATGGTGGACCGGGCCAGATTGAGCTTGGTGCTGTCCAGTTCCGCCCGGGTGGTTTTAACCCGTGCCTCGGCATCATCAAACTGGGACTGGGTGGCAAAATTATTTTTCATCAGAGCCTTTATGCGGTTTTCTGTTGCCAGGGCCGTCTCGTAAGAGGCCAGGGCGGCATTATAGGCATTCTGATAATCACCGGCGTCAATGACGGCAAGGATGTCCCCCTTGTTCACGCGCTGGCCTTCCATGATCCGTTTATCAACGATTTTACCCTTGATTTCAGAGACCAGTTGAAGAGAAATCCAGGGCTTGACAACGCCGGGCAGGGTGATTTTTTCCCTGATCAGGGAAGGTTCAACATGCATGGTGATGACATTGGTCAATGCTTTCTCGGCGATTTCCCGGGATTGATTTTCCGCCAGGTCTTCTTTTTTTTCAGCAATTTTTTTGCCCAGGGGAAGGATGATCAAGAAAATGATCAGCACCACGGCCAGAAAGGGAAGACTCTTCCGGATGAGCCGGAAAAATCTGTTTCCTGCGGTTTGTTTGTCCTCAAATTTCGTTTCCATACACATATCCTTCATTATAAAAAATTCTCATGAACATATGGCCGATTAAATCGTTTTCAAGGGGTCTTGCCGGCTTCAGGATCAAAATCCGTAAGCTGCGCAAAAATCAGGGTGACGATGACAAGGCCGAAGCAGATCCCAAACAGGATCTGATAGGAAAGGGGCCCCTGGTGCGAAAACAGATCCAGCATCTTTCCAGCCAGGGCCGGGAACCCTGAACCGAAAAGGAGGGTCAAAAGGGGGGCTGCAGCAAAATATCCTGTGGTGTCCTCCCTTTTGCAGAAATTTTTAATGGCAGGTGAATACACAAGTCCCCGTACTCCCCTGCAGAAACCCATGAGAAAACTGGCCGATAAAAATCCCGTAAATCCGGGCGAAAAGATTAAAATCAGGAGGATCACAAGGCCAAGGAGCTTTGTGGATAAAAATTTGCTTTTCAGGCTCAAGAGGTTCAAGGTCCCCAGCATCAGGTTGGCTAGGATGGAGCCGGCATAGATCAGGGCGACAAAAAGCCCGGCCGCCGTAGCGTCTTTGATTGCGAAATACTGGGTTGCGTAGATGGCATAAAAAGAAAGCACCGTCAGGATAATATAATTGTCCAGGTCCCCGATGAGGTATCTGACCAGGTTTTTATTTTGAACCATTTCCACAATGGTGTCTCTGGTGTGCTGATAAAACCCATCCTTGAGGATAACCGGACGTTCAGTCGAGGGCAATTCCTTTGTGAACAAAAAGCACAGAGACCCCAGGAGAAAGCAGAGGCCGGAAAATAGAAAAATCAGGGCAGAAGAGCGCAGGGAAAAGGAAAAGCTTTCCACCATTTTAAGAATCAAAAGACTTGAGATCAGTTTGGCCGTGCTCTGGGAAAGATACATGATGCCCAGCCCCTGGACGCTTTTTCTTTGGGAAAAAATTTTTACCAGGAAATGAAGCCAGACCGGAAGGGTTATGCCAAGGCAAATGGAAAAGATGAGGTATGAGATGAAAAAAGCCGGTAAAATCAGGACCGTATCCTTTGCAAAAAACAGATAAACGCCATAAAACAGGGTGGAGCAGGAGGATACCAGGTGAAGATACAGCACGATGATTTTTTTTCTTTCCCGGTTCCGGGTCAGATAGCTTGCCGTCAAAGGAAAGAGGGAAACCCCCAGGATCAGGATGGAAGGAACAAGGCCGATGAGAAAATCCGAAGCCCCATTGTTTTTGAGAAAGATCTGGAGAAAGGTGGACTCCAGGATGACCGGAAATCCAAGGCCCCAGAAAAATTCCACCAGGGCGACGCCTGCGGCATTTTGTCTGAAATATGTATCTTTGAGGGTATTCATTGTCCTGCATATGGAATTTTATAAAAAATTGATGCTACAATAATCATTATAAAAAGTATAGTATAGTAAAAAATTGCGATACAATATTATATTCTCATGAGGAGAAAACACCATGCATCAAGTCATGATACACCCGGCTTCCTACGAGACTTGCCGGGTTGCGGTGGATCGGGTCTTTACCCTTTTCCCCCAGGTCCTTACCGGGAAAAAAGTGGTGATCAAACCCAATGTGCTCCGGGCCTCGGGTCCTGAAGAGCATATCGTCACACATCCGGCCCTGTTACGGGCCGTGGTGGAAAAGGTTGAATCCCTTTCCCCGGCACAGATTGTCGTGGGGGATAACCCCGGTCTGTTCAATTATGGGGACAATGAAAACAGTTTTGAAAAAACCGGATTGATGACGGCGGCCAAGGGTTATTACAGAAACCTGGGGCATACTACCCAAAATCTTGCCTTTCATCCGGATTTCATGGCCGAAGTCGGAGTTTCCAAAGACATCCTGGATGCCGATATCCTGATCAGCCTGCCCAAATTCAAAACCCATGGCCTGACGGTCATGACCGGGGCCATCAAAAACAGCTACGGGATTCTGCCGGGAGCGCAAAAAGCAAGGCTCCACCAGATTGCCGGCACGCCGCTGCGGTTTCATGAGCTCATTGTGGAGGTCTTCCGGCTCCGGGTCCCGGATCTGTTCATCATGGATGCGGTCACGGGCATGGAGGGAAACGGGCCTGCCTCACCTGAATTGAGACATATCGGACTTATTCTGGCAGCAGACAATGCCGTGGCCATGGACGGGGTGGTGGCCCGGATGATGGGGCTTGATCCCGGCGCCCTGCGGTTTCTTCAAAGGGCACGGGAGCTGGGGCTTGGGGACTTTGACCGGGAAAAGATCCAAATCCACGGCCGGATGCAGGTGATACCGGATTTCAAACTGCCGCCCCTGGGGGGTGAGGCCATTGCCGGGAACCAGGTGATCCGGGAATTCATGGCCGGCAAGACAAAAGTCAGGCCCAAGGCTGATCCGGAACGGTGCACCTCGTGCGGGGCCTGTATCGATCAGTGTCCGGTGGGGGCACTCACCATGACCGACGGGATTCCCCTGGTGGATGCCGATACCTGCATCACCTGTTTCTGCTGCCAGGAGGTCTGCCCTGAAAAGGCCATGACCCTTACTTAGACGGATTTCATAAACGCTGGCCCCGGTTTATGCGAATATCCGGTTATGCATGGAATTCCACTAAACGGGAAGCAACCGGGTCCGTATAGGTGATTTTTATTGCATAGGTTTTAACATCGATATGGGCGGTGACCGTATGCTGTTTCAGGGTCCATTCCAGGTAAAGCTCGGTATCTTTGGATTTAAAAACGGTAAATTCTCCGTTAAATGCAGGATAACTGTTGCGAAACTCCATGAGCCTTAAAAGCCTTTGAACCACAGGTTTTTTGATGGCCTCCCGGATTTCTTCAATCGTATAATTGTGACGGTTGATGTTTCTGCCCAGTTTTGTCTTTTCCAGCAGCTCAATATCGTTTTCACCTGCCAGCAGGCCCACATAATAGACCTGAGGGATGCCCGGTGAAAAGAACTGGATGGTTCTGGCGGCGATATAGGCATCATCATTGCAGCCCAGGGCTGAATAATAGGTGCAGTTCACCTGGTAGATATCCAGGTTCTGGTAGTCCGGCCCGGAATAGGTTTTCTTTACATTGGAGCCCCGCTCATACAGTTTTTCAAGGGTCTGATCTATTTCAGCCGGATTCAGCATATCAACGACATCCACCACACCGATTCCGTCATGGGTATCCAAAGTAGTGATCTGTTTTCTCGGACATTTTCTCAGCCAGGATTTAAGGGACCGGGTCTTGCCCATGTAAAGGGAATGGAGAACCAGCATGGGCATCACAAAATCATAACACCAGTATCCTTTTTCCGCCAGCTTGAGCTGGTAGGAATAATGCTCGTGGACTTCAGGCAGGATCTGCGTATCAAAGGCAGAGGTATAATCGTTGAACCATTCCAGAAGTTCCCAGATCCCGGGTTCCAGGAAAAAACAATTGGTTCCCACCTCTACGGTGGTATAGGCAACGGCATCCAGGCGGATCATTTTGGGCCGGTTCCTTGCCAGCCGGATCAGAAATTTGCGCATGACTTCTTGGGTTTTGGGCGAATTATAATCCAGGTCAATCTGCTCATTGTCAAAGGTGCACCATATTTTTTCCAGACTCCCGTCGGGTCGTTCCAGAGTCTGATAGGGCGGCCGGGGTTTCCGGGTATAGACCTTTGCCAGATCTTCGTCACTTACCCAGCCGTTGGGCGCCAGTTTATTAAAACTGAGGAACATATCTGCGTATTCACTGCCGGCCCCCTTGGCAACATAGTCCTGAAAAAAAACAGACTGGCGGGAGATGTGATTGACCATGAAATCAATGATCAGGTCAAAGTCCCGGCCGATTTTCTCCACATCGTCCCATGTGCCGAAGGCCGGATCCACTTCATCATAGGTCAAAGGAGCAAACCCCCTGTCTGAAGAGGACGGATAAAAGGGGAGCAGGTGAACACCGCCGATGGCCTTGGAAAAATATTTACGAAGTACATAATGCAATTCGGGCAGGTTGATCCCTAAACTGTCAGGATAAGTAATCAATTGAATTTTGTTTTTAATTGTCATTCGGCACCATCCCCTTTGATTTCCGGATAAATTGATAATGACGGATACCCTCCGTGATCCCGCCGGCATAAGAAGTTTTGGCAAAATATATGCGTTTTGTAGATTTTAACGGCTCAAGCTCAGGTTTGTAATTGCCCACGACAATGCCCAGGGTATCACCTTTAATCATTTCCGCATCATTTCCCGAATCACCGCAGACCAGGATGTTTCGCAGCGGGATTCCCCATTTATAGCTCAGATATCGAACCGCTTTTCCCTTGGAGGCCCGGTAGGGAAGGATATCAAGGTATTTATCCTGGGAATAGATCAGCGAATATTTGAATCTGTTTTTGGTTAAGATATGATGGATCCTTGCCAACCGGTCTTTCCCGGGTTCCATGATATAACTCAGCTTATAAGGTCCTTGAACGGTTGCAGACTGGGGGCGGATAAAATCAATCTCTTTGAGCCGTAATGAAATCACGTCCGGATCCCAGCTTTTGGAAATATGGGTTTCCCAGCCCTTGTCATGGTCCAGGGAATCGCCATAGTTGATCCGGCTGCCCACACCGGAGATAATGATATCCGGTATCCTCACCCCGTGGGTGTTGAGAATATCCATGGCGGATTCAAATACCCTTCCGGTGGCTACGGCAAAGCCTATATGTCCGGCGTTTTTTTCAAGCAGGTCCATCAAGTCCTTGAGTTCTTCGGGATTTCCCCCCAAAAGGGTGTCGTCAATATCGGTGACCACCATATAGTCCAGTTTGGCCAACCGCTTGCCGATGCGTTGCCTGGGTTCAATGGCGGTTATAAATGATTTTTCATATTGGCGGCAGACCTCACTCACTTCGTCGCAATAGGTTCTGGCATGATTTTCCCAGGAATAGAATTTCCGGGTATTTAAGATGCCGTTTTTTGAAAATAAATGCCACTTGTCCGGATGAACAATAATATCCTTTACGGCGGAGGCAATGGCCGGCGTATCTGTTGGATCCACAAGGGTTCCGGTCTGACAGTTATGAACAATATCCCTTGGGCCGCCGTCATTGGTGGCCACGATGGGCAGGCCGCAGGCAAGGGCTTCCAGCAGGGTCAGGCCAAAGGGCTCTGTCAGGGCGGGATTGACAAAGACCCCTCGTTTTTCTGCCGCAATCCGATAGAGTTCCGGAACCTCATGTTCAAAATCATGTTGCTTGGGAATGGCCATTTTCCCGTACAGATTGTATTTGTCCATCAACAGCAGCATCTGTGTCAGGACATCCCGCTCTGTTTCTTCCTTTTCTGAAATATCTTTCCGGATACCGGCAAATATGGCAAGATTGGCCATGGCCTGGAGCTCGGCATCTTCACCATAGGCCTTTACCAATCCCTGGATATTTTTCCGCTTATCCGGGCGGCAAAGGACCAGGACCAGGGGCTTGTCCGGGTGCGTAAAAAACCGGTTTAATTCCTGGTTTACCGAGGCCTTTGCAAAAAGGGCCTCTTCTTTTTCCCGGCTGCCGGCAAAGGTATCATGGTAATAGGGATAAAACCGATCAATACCGATCCCTGGCGGAATGACCCGATACGTCGGCAGGGTCCGGTTTCGGTAAAGTCCGTACTGGATTTCAATTTCCTGACGGGTGCTGGTGATGACCCTGTCGGCGGATTTCAGAATCTGTTCCTCCATATCAATGCGATAGTCGATTTTCAGCTTTCGGTTCATCTCATGGATATCGATCCCTTCTTCTATCAGTCTGGCTTTCTTGGACCGGCCCAGGGAATGGCCGGTATAGACCAGGGGGAGACCAAAGAAACTGGCCAGCTCCATTGCCACATAACCCGCATCCGGGTAATGACCGTGGACAATATCCGGAATGTTTTTTTCCTGGCGGATAAATTTAATGGTCTTATCCACAAATTCATCCAAATGGGGCCAGAGTAATTCTTTGCGGATATATTTTTTCCCCTCGCATTGGATCCGTACGATGCGGAATTTGTCATTCACCTGTTCCAGGGGCCGGCTGTAATCATCAGAACAGGCTTTGTCCTGAATCAACCGGGTGAATAAATCAATTTTCCGGACCTCGTCGAAGGCGGACAGGGTTTTGCATAATTCCACCACATATTTGACCTGGCCGCCGGTATCTGCGTCGTGTCCCAGCTCCATGTTCTCGGCGCGGACCAGTCCGTGAATGCTGAACATTTGAATATAAAGTCCTTTTTCCAAAGCCATGCCTTTTGTCCCTCCTTCTGAATTCATCCCGGGATGCCGTCGTTTTGGGGCGATGTTTTTTTCAATCGGTTGCGGTTTCGGGCTGTTGAAGTTTTTCCAGCAATTGCAGATCAAAGGGCTTGCTGTTTTCTCCAAAATAAATCGAACGATGTGGAAAGGGGATTTCAATATGATGCGCATCAAAGGAGAGCTTGATTCTTCGCAGATATTCCCGGCCCACTTCCCATTGCCGGATGGGTTTTGTCTTGATCCGGCCTTTAATGATGACGGAAGACTCGCTGAATTTGTCTAATCCGAAAATATCCGGATCTTCAAGCATGAGCGGACCATAGGTTTCATCTTCCCGCATCTCTTTTCCGACCTTTTTCATGATGTCGATGACATGA
>JAABTB010000044.1 GCA_011390085.1 Desulfobacula sp. | reverse complement strand
CTTATAAGCAACCCCTATCTCAAAAATATAGGCAGACCATTCATTGGTCAAATTGCTTAAGGTGGTGATATTCCCATTGGGGAAGATGTGTACGGCACCCCCTAAATCCCGGAGAACCGTAGTGCGGAAATTAATTTTTTCCACAAGTCCTCCCGTCCCGTTGACAAGGGCAACATCACCCACCCGGATCTGGTTTTCCAGGATGATGAAAAAACCGGCAATGATATCGCGAACCAGATTCTGGGCTCCGAAACCGATGGCAAGGCCGACAACACCCGCACTGGCAATAATGGGGCCGATTTCAACACCGAATTCTTTTAACAGCACCAGACTGAACGTCAGCCATAAGGCAATAAACAGCGCCTGCTTTATTAAACGAACAATGGTTTCAATTCGTTTCTGGGATTCCGAAGGCGGTTCTCCCGCTGTTAGACTTTTTAAAATTAATTTTTTTTCAAGCCGCTGAATGGATTTTTGAAGCAGTTTCATGGCAACCCATGCAAAAACAATCATCATGGAGATGCGCAGTCCTGTCTTGATGATGGCCTCCCAGGTGAAATCACCCAGAAAGCCATAAACGAAATTCATTTCATTCCTCCTGCTTCAGTAAGGTTTTATCCGTCGATGACGTCGGGAGACTCCAGGGCCTGGCCATTGGTTTTGATGCTCTCTTTATCCCCTGCAAGATGCCGTCTCTGTTTGTCCTTGTATTTTCTGATCTGCAGCTTGACCTTTTCTGCCAGGGCATCAATGGCGGCATACATATTGTTCTCAGCCTCTTCTGTTGCATTGATTCTGATTTTATCGCAGGTCATATTGACATTCGCAGTATTGCGTAATTTTTCAACGGACAGGACAATATGGGCGTCGGCCTCTGAATCCAGCAGTTTGTCCAGTTTTTCGAATTTTTCAGATATGTGTGATTTCAGGGCATCGGAAGAATTTAAATTTTTAAACGTAATGGAAATTTGCATAGGAACCTCCGGAAAAAGATGAACAGTTGCCTATACCGTAACATATCCCCCTGGTCATATCAATGATTGAAACAAGTCCTGAATTATTTTATTCTGCCGGATTTAATAATAGCCGGAACCGTCCCAGCAATGGGTGCAAAGCCTGTTTTTGGGAAGGCCGATGGCGGCCACCAGGTCTTCCAGGGTCTGGTAGCGGAGGCTGGTCAGGTTCAGCCGTTGGGTGATCTTTTCCACCATGGCCGAATGTTTGTCTGATCCGTCAATGGCATAATCCGTAAGATTCGGATCCTCCATGCCTTCAATGTCATAGATGGCTTTTCTGCCGGCAAGGTCTAATGTGGAGCGTGAGGTGGAAAAGTTTAAAAAAATGCAGGGGTGAATGAGGCAGGGGCAGGCAATCCGCATATGAAGCTCCTTTGCCCCGTATTCATAGAGGATCTTTGTATGGTCCTTGAGCTGGGTTCCCCTGACAACGGAATCGTCGCAGAAAAGGATTCGCTTCCCTTTGATAATCTCTTTTATGGGGATCAGCTTCATCTGGGCCACCAGATCCCTCATCTCCTGGTTTTG
>JAABTB010000432.1 GCA_011390085.1 Desulfobacula sp. | reverse complement strand
GTCTGGGTCCGCCGTCTCTGGCGGTTTTCCAGCTCTTGGCGGGTTTTACGCCGATGAGGTCTTCAAGCCGGCCGGACTCCATTTTCTTTTTCACAATGGCATCCCAGATACAGACCGTGTCTTTATTGACCTCGCAGACGCCCTTGGATGATCCGCCGCAGGGCCCGTTCATGAGGCTTTTGGCGCATCGGGCAATGGGACAGAGTCCGCCGAAATTGTGAATGGCGCAGGACCCGCATCCGGCGCAGCGCTCCTCCCAGATCCCGTGCTGGACTGCGCCGCCGAAAAAGGTGGTATTGACGCCGGGATAAAAGGTCTGGTCCTTGTACATTTCCGACAGGAACTGGGGCCCGACGCCGCAGGCAAGGGAAACGGCGGCCTCATAGTTTCCCACAACATCGCGGATGCCGGCCACATATTCGGTATCGCACTGCCGTTCCAGGACCTGGATATCAATGTCGATATCGTTTCCCTCTTTTTTCCGGGCGATTTTCATGGAAGAGGCCAGGATCTCAACTTCCTTTAACCCGCCCACATTGCAGACGGTCACGCATCCCTTGCATCCCAAAATGAGAATCTTTTTTTTATCCGCCACCATGGCCAATATTTCCTGGAGAGATTTTCGATCTGCTACTATCATGATTCACCTTCCATTATTTTCTGGGTTCAATATTTCATGCCGCATGGGTTTTCTTCTTGATGGGGCTGGGCCCTAATGCTCTGATCCGGTCCACCATTTCCCTTGCAATCTCGGCAAATCTTGCGCCCTGAGCCGAAGACAGATTGAACATCTCCACCCGTTCCGGCTCAATACCGATCTCCGTCAATGTCTTTTTGACATAGGCCACTTTTTTCTTGGCCTTAAGATTGCCTGAAATATAATGGCATTCCCCTTCAAGGCATCCGGCCACATATACCCCGTCCGCCCCGTCTTCAACAGCATTCAGAAGGTGAAGAATATCCACCCTTCCCGTGCACGGCACCTGAATGATTTTGATGTCTGCAGGATAGGACAGTCTCATGGAACCTGCCAGGTCCCCGGCTGCATACGCTCAATACTGGCAGCAGAATGCGATGATCCTGGGTTCAAATTCTTGGGTCATTATGATCCTCCGTTATTCAACACTTACGTCAGTGAATTATGCCTCTTGAAACAGCGCATCGGTTTTTGCCATAATCTGCTGATCCGTAAAATGGTTCAGCCGTATTGCCTTGCCCGGACATTCCGCTACACAGGCGCCGCACCCGTGACATTCCGAGGGTTCAATCTTTGCATACCCATCCTCACAGATATAGGGGATGTGATAGGGACAGGTCCTGACACAGGTGAGGCAGACCGCGCATTTTTCAGGCGTTACCTCGGCCACGACGCCGCCCACCATCAAGGACTCCCTGGAAAGAATGGTCATGGCCCGGGCAACGGCGGCCCTGGCCTGGGCAATACTCTCCTCAAGGGGTTTGGGATAATGGGCCAGCCCTGCCACAAACAAGCCGTCGGACGCAAAATCCACAGGCCGCAGCTTTGCATGGGCTTCCACCAGGAATCCGTCGCTGTTGGTGGGGACTTTGAATTTTTCAAAAAGGGGCTTGTTGTCTCCGGGAACTATGGCCGAGGCCAGAACGACCAGATCCGGATGGATGGTGACCGGCATCTGGAGGACATGGTCAATGACCGTCAATTCCAGTTCTTTGTTGGCATCGACCCTGACTTCCGGCATTTTCTCCAGATCATACCGGATAAACAGGACCCCGAGACTCCTGGCCTTCTGGTAAAGATCTTCCCTGAAGCCGTAGGACCGGACATCCCGGTACACCACATAGACCCGTTTCCGCTTGTCCAGGGTTTTCAGGGCAATGGCGCTCTTCAAGCTATGGGTGCAGCAGACCTTGCTGCAATAGGGACGGTCATTGTTTCTCGACCCCACGCACTGGATAAAAACAACGGCCTTTGCCTTGTCGACCCGGTGATCGCCTTCCCGGAGGGCCGCATCCATATCCAGGTGGCTCAATACATTGGGATGTTCACCGTACAGGTATTCATGGGGTTTATATTCGTTCCCGCCCGTGGCCAGAATCATGGCCCCGTGCTCGATGGTGGTCTTCCCACTGCTGCCTTTGACCGTGGTGATGAAATTTCCCATGGACCCGGTGAACGAATCCACTTCAGCATCCAGATACAGGTGGATGGATTCATGGGCCTTGGTTCCGGCCACCAGGGTCTCCAGATAATCCTTGATGTTCTCACCCTGCCAGGTGGTATTCAGGTGCCGGGCGATGCCGCCCAGTTCCCCTGTTTTTTCCACCAGATGGACCTCCACGCCCTGGCCTGCTGCGCCAAGGGCCGCTTCCATGCCGGCCACACCGCCGCCCACCACCAGAAGTGATTTCTTGATATCCAGGCTGACCTGGTGCAGGGGTTCGATGAGGGCTGCCTTGGCCACAG